>JBEIPT010000013.1:0-21510 GCA_040376895.1 Lysobacteraceae bacterium
GCACGGCGAGATCGGTTTCGCGATCGGCACCAACCACTGTTGCGCTGGTCACTCGGCCATCAGACAAGCCGACCAGGATGTTGTCGGCGTTCGCAATGACGTGAAAATTGGTCAGCAGAAACCCATCCGGGCTCATGATCACGCCCGAACCGAGACTCTGTTCGAGGACCCGCTGCGGGCTGATGGCACCAAAACGCTGCAGCATCGGGTCACCGAAGACTCGGCTGGGGGCCTGAACCACACGCTCGGCATAACTGTGGATGCTGACCACGGCCGGCCCGGCGAGACTCACGGCATCCCGATAACTGGAGGGTGCCGGACTCGCGGGAGCGGGTCGCTCGGTGGGGTGTTCCGGGGCTGGCGATGCGCCAAACTGTTCCGGAAACAGGCGCGTGACGACAAAAGCCAACGCCAGCCCGGTGATCGCGGCCTGTACGAGAAACATCATGATGCGCAGAAAGCCGCCGCTGCCGGATGGGTTCATGCCGTCATTGTGACGCGCCGAAGGCGCGGACTCCACCCTGTCTCACTGCAGGGGCGTTCGCTGTTTTGCAGAATCCCGCCAAAGGGGAGCGCCCGGCGCCAACAAGTTTGATTGAAGCCCTTGAATCCAATCAGCTAAACTCCCGGTGTTTCGATTGCCGAGTCAATCGACTGGATTCTTTTTGGATTTTCTGGAGGGCCTCATGGCCGAGCAAGGGGTAGACAAAGGTCGCCGACGGTTTCTGACCGTTTCGACTGCGATCGTGGGGGGCGTCGGCGGCGTTTTTGCCGCAGTGCCGTTCGTCAAAAGCTGGACACCCAGTGCCAAGGCACAATTGGCCGGTGCGCCGGTGCTTGCCGACATCTCCAAGCTGGAAATGAATCAGCGGCTCACCACGCAATGGCGCGGCAAGCCGATCTGGATCATCAAGCGCCCGCAGGAAGCGCTGGATGCGCTGAAATCGTTGAACGATCGTCTGCGTGATCCGGATTCCGCGAATCTGGAGCAACAGCCGGCCTATGCGCAGAATGCCTACCGCTCCATTCGCCCGGAAATCCTGGTGCTTGAAGGGGTGTGTACGCATCTGGGTTGTGCACCGATGCACTATCCGCAGATGGTGCCGCAAGGCTTCGACGCGGAGTGGAAGGGCGGTTTCTATTGCCCATGCCACCAGTCGCGTTTCGATTCGGCCGGTCGTGTCTACCAGGGCGTGCCGGCACCAACGAACCTGCGGGTACCGCCTTACCACTTCCTGAGCGACGACCTGATCGAAATCGGCGTCAACCCTCCTGAGCAAGGAGCTGCGGCATGATTGGCTTCGTTTCCAGGCAAATCGACAATGCCTACGGTTGGTTCAACGAGCGTGCCCCGGGCGCGACCGCATGGTGGAACCGCCATGCCGGCCAGTACTACGCGCCGAAGAATTTCAACTTCTGGTACTACTTCGGCTCGTTGGCCATGCTCGTGTTCGTCAACCAGATCCTCACCGGCATCTGGCTGACCATGAACTACAAGCCGACCGCTGCCGAGGCATTCGACTCCGTCGAATACATCATGCGTGACGTCGAGTGGGGCTGGCTCATCCGGTACATGCATTCGACCGGCGCTTCGTTGTTCTTCGTCGTCGTTTACCTGCATATGTTCCGCGGCCTGATCTACGGTTCCTACAAGAAGCCGCGCGAACTCATCTGGACGCTGGGTGTGGTCATCTTCCTCGTGCTGATGGCCGAAGCCTTTCTTGGTTACGTTCTGCCTTGGGGCCAGATGTCTTATTGGGGTGCGCAGGTCATCACCTCGCTGTTCGGCGCCATTCCCGTAGTCGGCGAACCGCTCGTGGAGTTCATCCGCGGTGATTACCTCATTTCGGACGCCACGCTGAACCGCTTCTTCGCGTTGCATGTCATCGCGCTGCCGTTCGTTCTGGCCGGTCTGATCTACATGCACCTGATGGCGCTGCACGAAGTCGGTTCGAACAACCCCGACGGCGTCGAGATCAAGAAGGTCAAGGGCACCGACGGCAAGCCGAAGGACGGCATTCCGTTCCACCCGTACTACACGGTCAAGGACCTGTTCGGCGCGAGCTTCTTCATCATGGTTGCCGCGTTCATCATCTTCTTCGGTCCGACGATGGGCGGCTGGTTCCTCGAGCACGACAACTTCACGGCAGCGAACCCGATGGTCACGCCGGCGCACATCAAGCCGGTCTGGTACTTCACGCCTTACTACGCGATGTTGCGTGCCGTGCCCGACAAGCTGCTGGGTGTCATCATCATGGGCGCCGCCACGCTGATCTTCTTCGCACTGCCGTGGCTCGATCGCTCGGAAGTGAAGTCCATCCGCTACCGAGGCCCGATCACCAAGATCATGATCTCCCTGTTCGTGGTGTCGTTCCTCGTGCTCGGCTGGCTGGGCACGCGCTCCGGCGCGGAAGCCTGGGAAAAGCCGCTCGCTTTCTGGCTGACGATCTTCTACTTCGCGTTCTTCTTCACCATGCCGATCTGGTCGAAGATCGACAAGACGAAGAAAGTGCCCGATCGCGTCACCTTCGAACACTGAGCCGAGTCGACCATGAAAAAGTTCCTGATTTCCTGGATCCTCGCGCTGAGTTCTTCCGTGGTAATGGCTTCCGGCGGCGGCGAAACGCTTGAGCCGTCCGGTGCCGACCTGAACGACAAGGCGTCGCTGCAACGTGGCGCCAAGTTGTTCGTCAACTACTGCATGGGCTGTCACTCGCTGAAGTACATGCGTTATTCGCGAGTGGCCACCGACCTGAACCTGTCCGAAGAGGAAGTACAGCTCTGGCTGAACTTCACCGGCGCCAAGTTCGGCGAACCGATGGTGTCCGCCATGAAGCCGGAAGATGCCGCTACCTGGGTCGGCGCACTGCCGCCGGATCTGTCGTTGACGGCCCGAGTCAGGCCGGGCGGCGCCGATTGGATCTTCACGTACCTGAAGTCGTTCTATGTCGATCCGGCCCGTCCTCTGGGCTGGAACAACAAGCTGTTCCCGAATGCATCCATGCCGAACCCTTTGTGGGAACTGCAGGGTGTGCAGGTGGCGGAAATGGGCAAGGACGCCAATGGTCAGCCGATGGTCGAGCACCTGCAGATGAGTTCGCCGGGTACGCTCAGTGCCGAAGAATACGACCGGGTCGCACGTGACCTGTCGAACTTCCTCGAATATGCCGCCGAACCGGCAGCCCTGAAGCGCCAGGCGATCGGCGCCTATGTTGTGCTGTTCCTGGCATTCCTGACCTTCATGGCGTGGATGCTCAAGTCCGAGTACTGGCGCGACGTGAAGTAATCAAGCCAAATCAATCACTTGCGTGATTGATTTGCGGGCGCCCAGGCCATGGCGCGCTCTGCAGCTCGTGGCGCACAGTTGCCAACACAACCCGGCTTCGGCCGGGTTGTTGTTTTTTGCGCCATTGATCCAGCAAAGCAGCGAAGCCCTTGTTGCAGGCAGCCCGCTTTCGCTAGTCTCGGGTCATTGGTGATCAGTCACCGGTGGGAGTTCGGCCATGAGCAACCTCGCACCTGCACCTCTGAGCGGCAAGCGCCGAAACCCGGCAGCCATGCGCGCGCGTACCGTTCTGACGCTGTTTTCCGGGAAAGACGACATCGCCAGCCATCGGGTGAGAATCCTCATGGCCGCCAAAGGCGTGACGTTCGAACTGGTTGTCATCGACCCGGCGCACCCACCGCCCGAACTGACGACGCTGAACCCGATCGCCAGCACGCCCACGCTGGTGGACCGCGATCTGTGCCTGACCGAGGCGGACATCATCGGCGAATACCTGGAAGAGCGATATCCGCATCCTGCTTTGCTGCCTCTGGATCCTCAGGGCAGGGCGCGGGTTCGGTTGAGCCTGCGGCGCATCGAGCGGGATTGGATCAGCCAAGCTGAATTGATCCAGCAGGGGCCAAAAGCGCAGGCGGATGCTGCGCGCAAGCGCCTGAAAGAGGGGCTGTTGGCCGCGGTCCCGGCATTCAAAGCGTCCAAGTTCTTCCTGAACGCGGAAATGTCGGTGGCAGACTGTGCGTTGGCCGCATTGGTGTGGCGTTTGCCTGCGCTGAACGTGAACCTGGGCAAGGAAGGGCAGGCGGTTCTGGATTACGGCGAGCGTTTTTTCCGCAATCCAGCCTACAATCGCAGCATGACCGAACAGGAACGCACGCTGCGCCCCCTCGCATGACCCAAATATCCGCACCACCGATGACCAGCAATCGCCCTTACCTCATCCGGGCCATCTACGACTGGATCGTCGACAACCACCAAACACCACACCTGATTGTTGATGCACGGATTCCCGGAGTCGTGGTGCCGCCACAAGCCATCCGCGACGGCATCGTGGTGCTCAACATCGCCATGTCGGCCACCGGCGACCTGGAGTTGGGCAACGACCTGATCCGCTTCAACGCCCGGTTCTCCGGTGTCAGTCGGGGGATCAGTATTCCGGTAGCTGCCGTGTTGGCGATCCGTTCGCGTGAACAAGGGCTCGGAATGGTGTTTTCGCCGGAATCGTTTGATGTCGAGGACGGCGAAGACGAGCACGATGAAGCCGCTTTGGCCGGCTCCGGCCTGGCTGCAGTACCTGCTCCCTCCGTTGCTGCACAGCCGGCGCTTGCACCCGCGGCTGCCGTGCCGGCGCCGTTTACCGCAGTTCCGGGATCAACAGGCGTCGATGAACCTCCTACGGTCGATCCTGACCGTCCGCGTCGTGGACACTTGCGAGTCGTAAAGTAGTCACCAGCGGCGCTCAGCAGGCTGTTTTTCGGCGGACTGTCAGCCTGAGGCTTTGGCTTTGGCCACGCTGCCCGACTGCGGTCGGGACTGGGCCGGTTCGCCGAACCCGAAAGGATCCGGGTGCCCGGTCAGAATTTTTTGCATGACCTGGCGCTCCCCTTGTTCGATCAAGTCGAGGAACTCGCTGGCTTTGCCCATGTGCCGGAACGCCGCAAAACCTCGTTCCAGAAATGCCTGCAATTGCCCGAAGCCGGCACCGCGTGCCGGGCCGCGCGCCAGTTTCAGCACACCCAGAATCAGCGGAATGCGCACCAGTCGCTCGAGTTCCTCGCCGACGTCGACGATGAGGTCGATCTGGCGATGACGCAATGCCTCGTCGCAGGTTTCACGGTAGGCGCGTGCGTAGGTTTCGGTGTCGATCCGCGGTCGATCGATCTGCTCGCTCATGTCGAGATCGAAGCGATGCGAGATCAGGTCGAGTTCCAGCGCGCCGTTCAAGGCCTGCAGCGCTTTTTCGGGGAGCCAGCGTTGCATCGTCGGCAAGACCCGCTCGACGTCACGATCGCGCCAGCTGGCATCTTCGGCACCGTATAGGTCGCTGAGGAAGAACTCGGCAGCAGGCTGATACCGAGGGTTGGCGGTGAGATTCGTGAAACTGCGCGCCAGTCGTTCCGACTGCCATTGTTTCAGGGCGCGCAAATGAGGTGCCTTGTTGCGCGCGTCATGCCGCTCCGAACGGGCTTTTGCCAGTTCGTTGAGGGTGTGGCGCAACTGTTCGCTGGTCTGGTTTCTGGACATGGCCCAATTATGGGTACGGCGACGCCGCATCCAAAGGGTTGATCCGGTCGCAAACGATTGTTTGCGTGCGTTCGTTCAGTCTGAGCCCACACTCCAGTATCGGTAGCTACAATCGGGTGATCACTGACAGGCACGCTCCCGAATGATGACTCTGCAACCTTCGCTCAAACCTCGGCGCAAACGCCCCCAGAACGCCCGCATCGGCTTGGCGGTGGCGGGTGGTGGCCCAGTGGGTGGGATGTATGAACTCGGTGCCTTGCGGGCGCTTGATGAGGCGATCGAAGGGCTGGATCTGACCGATCTCGAGGTGTATGTCGGCGTCAGCTCCGGTGCCTTTCTGGCATCAGGACTGGCGAATCAGCTCAGCACAGCCGAGATGTGCCGCATTTTCCTGACCGACGACGTCGAACAAGGTCGCTTCCGTCCGGAAGTCTTCCTGCGTCCGGCATTCCAGGAATACCTGCGTCGTGCTGCCGGCATTCCGCAGATGATCGGCAGTTGGCTGCTCGACATCATCCGCAATCCGGACGACAACAAATGGACCGACGTGGTCGGCCGGCTTGGCGCGATCATTCCCACGGGGCTGTTCGACAACGCCGAGATCGAGCGTTTCCTGCGAACGATCTTCGCCAGCCACGGCCGAACCAACGATTTCCGCGAACTGAAGAACCGCCTGTATGTGGTCGCCGTCGACATCGACAGCGGTGAGGCAGTCAAGTTTGGCGCAGCCGGCCATGATCAGGTGCCGATCTCGCGCGCCGTACAGGCCAGCTCCGCGTTGCCGGGGCTGTACCCGCCGGTCGAGATCAACGGTCATTGGTATGTCGACGGTGCTTTGCGTCGAACCTTGCACGCATCGGTGGCACTGGATGCCGGTGCAGATCTGGTGTTCGGCATCAATCCTCTGGTGCCGTTCGATGCCAGCATGGCCTTGCGCAATGGTTTGCCGGTGCCGTCGAGTCTGATCGAAGGTGGCTTGCCGGCCGTGTTGTCGCAGACGTTCCGGACGCTGCTCAAGTCACGCATGCAGGTCGGCCTCGACAAGTACCAGACTCAATACGAAAACGCCGACATCGTGCTGTTCGAGCCGCGCCCCGACGACACCAGCATGTTCTTCACGAACGTGTTCAGTTACGAGAGCCGGCACAAACTCGCGCAGCATGCATACAGCTCGACGCTGCGTGATCTTGCCACGAACATCGACAGGCTGCGGCCAGTGCTGGCGCGACATGGCCTGTCCATCCGCGATGAAGTCGTCAACGACCCCGATCGCGACCTCCTCGAATTCCTCGGACAGCGCCCGCCGCGCAAGACCTCCGTCACGCTCAGACTCCGTCATGCCCTCGATGACCTCGAGCGCAATCTGAAAGCGCACGCGCGCTAGAAGCCTTCTCCCGCAAGCGGGAGAAGGTGGCCTCGAAGTCCGGATGAGGGAAAGATTGGCGCGAAGCTCAGGCAGGACCTGCGCTGCAGGTACCCGTATTGGAGGCAGATTTCGAAAAAGCCTGGATCTCTACCAATCCCTGAAATTGAGCACCTGGCCATCGCGTCGAACCGATTCGACGAGCGACAAGTCGATGTCGACGATCAGCAGGCCAGGTTGATCCAGCCGGGTTTGTGCCAGCACGCCGTCGACCGGAAATCCGCGATCGGGTGGCCCGTAACAGGCGGCCAATCCATGATTCTCGTCGATGGCCGGTGACTCGGGCAGGTCACCGATGGTGTGGGTCTGAAGGACAAAACACTGGCTCTCCAGCGCCCGCGCCCTGGCGGCAACCTGTACACGATGAAAGCCATGTTGGCTGTCGGTGCAACTGGGCACGGCAATCAGATTCGCGCCTGCTTCGATCAGTTCGCGCACCAGCATCGGGAACTCGCTGTCGTAACAGATGGCCACGCCGAGCTTCAGCAGTCCAAGATCGATGACCGTGGCACCCACTCCTGCGGACACACCCCAGGATTCGTTCTCGAAGCGGGTCATCCGGCGTTTGTCCTGATGCCGCAGGCTGCCGTCGGCCAAGGCGGTCGTGCAGCGGTTTCGATAGCGGCCGTCCTGGTCGAGAACCGGGAAAGATCCGCCGATCAGCGTGAGTCGGTGTTTCCGCGCGAGTTGCGTCAGCAGCAACTCGAATGGTGCATGTAACTCCTGCATCGCCGAAAGTTGCGCGCGTACATCGGCACGCACGGCTGGCGCAAACAGCGTTGCCAGTTCCATGCAGAAGTATTCGGGCAACAACAAGAGTTCCGAACCTTGGTCGGCTGCCTGCGCGACGAGGTTCGAGACTTTGGCCTCGAACCCGGACCAATGGGTGTGGGCAGAGACCAGGTAGGGGCAGGCAGCAATGCGCATGGAGCAGAGCGTAGCGCAAGGGAAGAAAACGTGTGATGCAGTGTATGCGCTCGGAACATGATGCAAACGTAATCACCGAAGTCTCCGCGCGTACCAACCTATGATCCGGAATCAATCCCGCCTCGACTCGTGATGGTTCAAACCATGAATGTGGAACTCCTCGGTTACCTCGCCGCCGTGCTGACCACCACGGCGTTCCTGCCGCAAGCGATCAAGACGCTGCGCACCCGGGACACTTCGGGTATCTCCCTGGGCATGTATCTGCTGTTTGTCGCGGGTGTCCTGACCTGGCTGGGCTATGGTGTTGCCATAGGGTCGAAGCCGATCATCATCGCGAACGCGGTGACTGCGCTGCTGGCGGGAAGTGTGCTGATCATGAAGCTGAGGCATTCATGATGGCCTTGTGAAGAAATGCGGCGCCGCAGCAAGCCGTTCTGGCCCGCTTGTGTTGCAATGCCGACGGGGTACTGCCGCCCGGTTTCGGGTGTGGCACGTCATTCGCTCCAAGGGAAGCGAATCGTGACGGTTTGACGGTGTGCTTCGGCACTCGGTGAACTTGCAGAACCTCAACGGCAATGCGGAGCATGGGGCTTCGCCGGCCGACGAATTTTGTCACTGGAGCGCGGGATGACTGTTCAACGATTGCTGGGTTTAGTCGCAGGGTTGCCTCTGCTGTGTTTGTTCGCTCTGCCTGCGGGCGCGCAGAATGTTCAGGTGAGTCCTGGAGCTGGTGATTACCCCACGTTGAAGGCCGCGTTCGACGCGATCAATGCGGGTACTCACACGGGCGCGATCACCATCTCGGTCAGTGGTGATACCACCGAAACCGCCCCGGCCGTCCTCAATGCCAGCGGCAATGGCGCCGCCCTGTATACGTCGATCGGCATCAGCCCGACCGGCGGCGCAGCGCGAACCATTTCCGGCGCCATTGTTGCCGGCAGCCCGCTGATCGATCTCAATGGCGCCGACAACGTCACCATTGATGGTCTGAACACCGGCGGCAATTCCCTGACGATTGCCAACACGACTGTCTCTGCGACATCAGCCACGTCGACCATTCGCTTCATCGGCGGCGCGACCAACAACCTGATCACGAATTCGAACATCCAGGGCTCGGGCACCATGACGGTGGCGACGAATGGCGCCACGATCTTCTTCAGCACCGATGCGGTGACCGCCAACGGCAACGACAACAACACGATCTCGAACAACAACATCGGACCTGCGGGCGCGAATCTGCCGACCAAGGGTATTCTGTGCAACGGCTCCGCCTCGACCACGGCGATTGGCAACAGTGGCAACATCGTCAACAACAACAACATTTTCGATTATTTTGGCGCGGCAGTGACCAGCGCCGGCATTGCCAGCAATGGCGGCTGCAATACCTGGACCATCAGCAATAACCGGCTCTATCAGACCGCAACGCGCACCTGGACGACAGGGGCCTTGCATGCCGGCATGAACATCGGCAACACCACAGCCACCTCCGGCGCACAAGGCTTCACCATCACCGGCAACACGGTCGGTTTTGCCTCCAATACGCAGACCGGTGTTTACACACTGACGGGCGCCGGCGGAGGCGCCAAATTCGTCGGCATTCTCTTCAATGGAATCGTCTCGGGCGCGACCACCAACGTCAACAACAACACGGTGGCCGGCGTCAGCCTCACGGGCGTCACTTCAAGTGGCACGTCGACCAGCAGTCCTTTTCTGGGCATGCTGCTGCAAGAAGGCAATTTCGTCAGCAATGGCAACACCATCGGCAGCCAATTGGCTACAGGCTCAATGGTCTTCTCGACCACCACCACCAGCGCGACGGATGTCTATGGCTTCTACAACTTCTCCAGCAACGCCTGGACAGCAAACAACAATTTGATTGGTGGCTTGTCGGTCACCAACCTGGGCGCATCCGGGACATTCCTGGTTTTTGGAATGCGGGCCAATACCGGAACCGCTGCGGCCTGGTCTGCCACAGGCAATTCGATCGGTGGATCGGTCGCGAATTCGATCCAGCTCAATGCCACCGGTGCGGCTTCGCAAGTGATCGGCATGCTGACCACGAATGCGCCGGCGCTACTGACGTCCAATGTAGTCCGCAATCTGACGTCCAATATCGGCACCGGTACAACGACCGCAGCCTCGGTGATTGGTATCAGCGTCACTAACACCACGCCCAACCACACGCTTTCACAAAACACGATTTCGAACCTGTCGAACACCAATGCGGCCGCCGCATCGGTGGTCACCGGCATTCAGTTCACCGGCAGCACGGCCAACACCGTGGAGCGCAATTTCATTCACAGCTTGTCGGTTGCCAGCAACAGCGCCGCGGCTGAAGTGAACGGAATTCGCGTCGCCGGTGGCACCACGGTTTATCGCAACAACATGATTGCGATCGGTGCAGGCATCGGCAACGCCATCGGTGCTGTAGCCAGCAATGGCGGAACCACGGGTGTCAACGGCATCAATGAGTTTCTCGGTACCAACAGTTTCTTCCACAACAGCGTCTACATCGGTGGCAGCCCGAGTGCAGGCACGGGTGCGTCCTTTGCATTCAATGGTTCGCAAACCGTCAACACGCGAAGCTTTCGCGACAACATCTTCTGGAATGCCCGCAGCAATGCCGGGGCCACGGGCAGTCACTACGCCATCAAGATCAATGGCACAGCGCCGAATCCCGCTGGCCTGACGATCAACAACAATCTGTACTTCGCCAACGGCGCAGGCGCAGTGTTCGGATTCTTCAATTCGCTGGATGTCGCCAACATCGGCGCGTGGCGAACTGCCGTCGGTCAGGATTCCGGCAGCTTCGAAAGCAACCCGCAGTTTCTCGACCCGACCAATGCGACGCCCGATCTGCATCTGCATCCAAGTAATCCCACCGTCGCCGAAGGCAACGGCGTCGATGTCGGGGTGAGCAATGACTTTGACGGTGAGACCCGCAGCGGCCTGACGCCCGTTGATATTGGTGCGGACGCCGGCAACTTCGTCGGCATCGACCTCGCTGGCCCCAATATCACCTACACCGCTTTCGGAAACACCACTCAGACCAGCGACCGCACGCTCGTCGTCACGCTGACCGATGTGAGCGGTGTAGCGACCGGCGGGCTCGCGCCGCGTATCTACTATCGCAAGAATGCCGACGCTTACGTCTCGCAGGCCTGTACCTTGGCCACCGGCAGTGTCACGAACGGTACCTGGAACTGTCCGATCAGCTACGCCAGCGTGGGTGGTGTCGTCACGACTGATCTGATCTCGTATTTTGTGGTGGCTCAGGACGTCTCCGGAAACCTGACTTCGAATCCGGCGGGCGCTATCGCCACCGATGTCAACACGGTCGGCACCCCGCCCGCCTCGCCGAACAGCTACCGCATCGCCCTCGCGTTCTCGGGATCCGTTCCAGTGGGCAGCGGCCAGACCTACCTCTCGTTGACCAATGCCGGCGGCCTGTTCGAGGCGCTCAACAACGGCGTGGCGACGGGTAACATCGAGGTCGATATCACCAGCGACCTGCTGGCCGAAACGGGTACACATCCGCTGAACCGCATTACCGAGGAAGGCGTCGGCAACTACACCTTGGCCATTCGCCCAAGCGGCGCGGCGCGCGCGATCTCGGGATCGTTCAACGGGGCGCTGATCCGCTTCGCCGGCGCGAACCGGGTCACGGTCGACGGCTCCGTCGGCGGTCTCGGTACGGATCGAAGCCTGACGATCACCAACACCAGCGTCACGACCCCTACAGTTGTGCTGTTTGGATCGATCGGTACGACGCCGATCACCGACGGAACCTTGCGCAACACCATCATCACCAACGGCGTGAATACGAGCAGTGCAGTCGCGATCTCCGACGGCACCACCGTGGGCAATGCCGGGCGCTTCGCCAACATCGTGATCCGCAACAACGAGGTTCGTCGCGCGTTTATCGGCGTGTTTGCGACTGGCGGCACGACGCCACAGGGCGGCACTAACCTGACCTACGAGCAGAACACCATCAACAGCGCTGGCGCCGACGCGATCCGTATCATCGGCCTGTACATGCAGGGCGTGAATGGTGCGACGGTGTCGCAGAACACCGTTGGCAACATCGACAAGGCGAACGACGAGACCGACGTCGGCATCTGGCTCGCGAGCGGCACCATCAACGCGACGGTGTCGCGCAACACGATCAGCGGTATCGGCTACACGGGCACCGGTGCCTTTGCTCCCGTCGGCATCAACGTGACCCCGGCTGCGGCGAGTTCCAATCTCCTCATCACCGGCAACCGTGTATCGGACATCTCGACGAACGGCGGGGCGCAGGTGCGCGGCATCGCACTCGGCGGTACCAGCTCCGATCTGACCATCGAAAAGAACGACGTGCAGGGCATCATCAATACGAACACTGGAACCTTCGGGGCCTACGGTATCGATGTCAGCGGCGCCAACAATGTCCTGGTCAGCAACAACTTCGTCAGCAATGTCAGTTTCAACATGTCCGGAGGCGGGGCGTTCTCGACCCAGTTCGGCGTGTTCGGCATCCGCATCGGCGCGGGCACGGGACATCGGATCTACAACAACTCGGTGAACCTGTCGGGTGCCTTGCCGGGGACGGCCAACTCAGCCCTGCTCAGCGCGGCTTTCTGCGTGGTCGGCACCACGTCGACCGGTCTGGACGTTCGCGACAACATCTTCGCCAACAACATCACGGGCGGGACAACGTCGATCGCGCATGTACCGGTGTTCCTGCCGTCCGGTGGCACCGCGGCAATGAACCTGACCTGGAACAACAACGCTTATTTCTTCGGCACTGATGCAGCAAGGCAAGGCGTTGGACAGGCGGGAACCACAGCGGGCACGAACTTCTTCACCACTCTGCCTGCTCTGGCCGCCTATTCGAGCATCCTCTCCGGTGCCGGCACCAACGACAACGCCTCGCAGGCATCGACTGCGGCGGTTCCGTTCATCAGCGCAACAGACCTGCATCTGCAGCCTGGCAGCCCGCTGTCGACTGCCGGCGTGCCGCTTGCGGGCGTGACCACGGACATTGACAACGAGACGCGCTCGGCGACAACGCCCTCGATCGGTGCCGACGAATTGGCGATCGGCATTCTGGCGATCACGCCGTCACCGGTGGACTTCACGAATGTGGTCGTCGGAGCCACATCGGCAGCGCAAGCGGCGACGCTGAGCAACTCCGGTGCTGCACCGCTGACCATTTCTGCGCTGAGTGCCGCGTCGGCGCCGTTTGCCCAGGTCGGTGGCACGTGTTCCGCTCTGCCCATCACGATCAATCCAGGCAGCAACTGCACGATCACCTACACGTTCTCGCCTTCGGCGCTGGGCAGTGCCAGCCAGACGATCGCCGTGACCTCGAATGGTACGGGGGCGACCAGCTTCGATCTGACCGGCATCGGTGTGCAGGGTGCCCTGTCGATCAGTCCGACCAGCTTGGGCTTCGGTCCGGTCACGGTGGGCCAGTCCAGTGCCAATCAGACCGTCACGCTCAGCAACACGGGTAATGCGAGTCTGAACATCACGGCGCTGGATGCCGCCGCAGCACCGTTTGTGCTCGACGCCAGCAGCACCTGCGGTGCGCCGACGTTCGCGATCGCGGCGGGTAGCAGCTGCACGCTGGTCTACCGATTCTCGCCAGCAGCGGGCGGCCCGTTCGGCCAGACGATCAACGTCACGGCGAATGCACCCGGTTCCGGCTCGATCGGATTGAGCGGAACCGGCGTGGTGCCGGGCAGCCTCACGATCAACCCGACGACCGTCAACTTCGGCAGTATCGCCGTAGGCGCGACTACCGCCGAACAGACCGTCACGCTGTCGAATACGGGTGGCCTGTCGATCACGGTCGACAGCCTGACTGCCGCAGCGGCTCCGTTCGCGCAGACCGGAACCGGCACCTGTGGCGCGTTCCCGGTCACGATCACTGCCGGCAGCAACTGCACCTTGACGTACACGTTCTCGCCGACTGTTCGCGGTAACGCGAGCCAGACGCTGACGGCCCTGGTGGGCGCTTCGCCGGGTGGCACGATCACGCTGCAGGGCACGGGCCTTCAGGGTGAGCTGACCATCTCGCCGACGTCGATCAACTTCGGCAGTGTGTCGGTGGGCCAGACGAGCGCCGGCCAAACGGTGACCTTGACGAACATCGGCAACGAAACCCTGTCAGTGGCCAGCATTGCTGGTGCAGCCGCGCCGTTTGCACAAAGCGGCGGAACCTGTGCGGTGGCGCCGTTCAACCTGACTGCGGGTTCGAACTGCACCTTGACCTACACGTTCACGCCTGCTGCAACCGGTCCCGCCAGCCAGAACCTTGCTGTGGCGGTTACTGGCCCGGCATTGGGTGGCGGCACGATCGCACTGTCCGGCAGTGGCACGCAGGGCAACCTGACGATCACGCCGACCAGCCTGGCCTTCGGTAACCAGTTGGTGGGCACGACCAGCAACTTCCAGGTCGTGACGCTGGCGAACACCGGATCCACGGGCATCAACGTGACCCTGACCGGTCCGGCCACGCCGTTCCTGCGTGTCGGCGGCGGTACGTGCTCGGCATCGCCGATCGCCATTGCTGCGGGCGCCAACTGCACCCTGCGGTATGTGTTCCAGCCGACGGCTGCGGGTGCAGCTGCTGGCTCGGTGACTGTCACGGCGGATGCTCCCGGTTCCGGCACGATCGATCTCACCGGCTTCGGTACGCAGGGCGTTCTGACCTTTGCGCCGGCTTCCCTGAACCTCGGTTCGATTCAAGTGGGTCAAACCAGCAGTGCTGGCACGATCACGCTCGGCAACACCGGTGACGGCGTCGCGACTGTGACGGCGCTGACCGGCGCAACCTCGCCGTTCAACCGGACGATTGCCGGTACCTGCTCGCTGAGCCTGCCGATCGTCATCAATCCGGGACAGAACTGTACGTTGACTTACACCTTCACGCCGCTCGCCGTCGGGTCGTTCCTGCAAACCTTGACGCTCACGTCGACCAGTCCTGGTGCGGGCTCGTTCGAACTGACCGGGCAGGGGGTCTTCGTGGACAACCTGTTCCAGGATGGCTTTGAAGACGTCACGCGTCTGACCGGAGTCGAGGGCAAGCGTTTGGTGCCGCTGGCCGGTGTGTTGGATCTGCTGACTGCAGAGCCGCTGCTGGTCGATCTCGCCAATGATGATCTGGGCCCGGCCCTGCGCGTCTATGCACGCAAGATCGGCGGCCAGGTTGAAGTGGCCTTCGCCAAACGCGATCGTGACGGAATCTGGACGCATGTCCCTTGGCAGTCCGTGGCCAATGACACCGTCATCGAATACAGCATGCAGGAGTTGCCGCGTGGTGATGAGCCGCGCTGGTTGTTGCAGGACGCCATCATTCGCTGAGTCTGAACGTCACGATGCGCTGGGTTCGGCGCATCGTGGCGAGACCCGATTTTGTTTATCGAATTAAACCCCTGAAGTACAAGGAATGCTGAACATGAAGCTAAAACCTATTGTCGGAACAGCGCTGCTGCTGACGTCGATCGGATCGTTGGCGACGTTTGCTGCGACCAGTCTGCCGAGTCCGACTGGCTTGCCGACCCAGACCGAATCCATCACCGTGGCAAACACCGAAGCTGATGAACAGGGTCGCGTGGCCGTGTTCGTGCAGTTGGCTGCGGAGCCCACAACCCTTCGATATGCCCAGGTGCTCACGGCTCGCGGCGATACCCCGACGGGAAGGCAGGAAGCAGGGCGGGCGGCACAGCAGCAAGCCAATGTCGTTCGCGCCCAGCAATCGACATTTGCCGGGCAACTGGCTGCATTGAATCTGGGTCACGTCGAGATCTACCGCATTCATCGCGCGGCGAATGGATTATCCATTCGCGTCCGCCCTGATCAGTTGGATCTGGTCCGCAAATTGCCCGGTGTGCTGAGCGTCGAGCCTGTCGTCCTGCATGAACTGAACCACCAGACAAGTGTTCCGTTCATTGGCGCGCCCAACACTTGGACCAACACTCCGGCACTGGTTGCCGGTGCGGAAGGTGAGGGCGTCAGTATCGGCATCATCGACACCGGTGTTGACTACCAGCATCCGAATGTGGGCGGTACCGGCGTGTTGGCTGATTATCAGGCCAACGATCGAACCGTAATCACGGAGACGGGTGCCGCAGCGTTTCCAACGGCCCGAGTGGTCGGCGGCTTCGATTTTGCCGGTGATCTGTACACTGGCGCGAATGCACCGGCACCTGATGCAGATCCGATGGATTGTCAGGGACATGGTTCACACGTCACGGGCAGCGCCGCCGGTGGTGGTGTGAATGCCGATGGCACACCGTTCACGGGGCCGTATGACAACACCACCAATTTTTCGGCGCTGAGAATCGGCCCAGGCGTCGCGCCGCGTGCCAACATTTACGCCCTGCGCGTGTTCGGCTGCGGCGGTTCGACCGGACTCACCGCTCAAGCGATCGATTGGTCGACGGATCCGAACAACGATGACGACTTGAGTGATCGACTTGACGTGATCAACATGTCCTTGGGTTCGAATTTCGGGAGTGGTATCGACGTCAGTACGATTGCGTCCGACAATGCCGCCGCGATCGGCGTCATCGTGGTTGCTTCCGCGGGTAATGCGGGCGATACCTTTTTCATCAGTGGTAGCCCCGGCGCCTCACAGCGCACCATTGCGGTCGCCAGTTCATTGGACGGCGGTTTCCCTGGTGCCAAGGTGCAGATCAATTCGCCGCCGGCTATTGCCGGGACCGTGCAAGCTGGCTCGAATACGATGACTGACACCAATGCCGGGACACCCATTCCCGCAGTGTCTGGTCAGACGGGCAATGTTGTGCTGATGGTTGATGC
Source organism: Lysobacteraceae bacterium (assembly GCA_040376895.1). GTDB lineage: Bacteria > Pseudomonadota > Gammaproteobacteria > Xanthomonadales > Ahniellaceae > Ahniella. The sequence goes on from JBEIPT010000013.1 coordinate 16,689, forward strand.
GGTCGCGCCCGTGAATGACGGATGTACGGCGCCAACCAATGCGGCTGCGCTCGCCGGCAATATCGCGATGGTCGATCGTGGGATTTGCGGATTCAACGTCAAGATCGAGTTCGCACAGAATGCCGGCGCAATTGGCGTGCTGGTGGCGGACAACGTTTCCGATCCGCTCACGCCGGCAATGGGCGGTGCGGCAACGATTGATTTGACTGTGCCCGCTGTTCGCATTTCCCTCGAATCCGGTAATGCCATTCGGGCGGAACTGGTCAATGGGCCGGTGAATGTCAGCATGCTGGCGGCCAATGCCGGCGATTCGCTCAGCACCTTCTCTTCGCGAGGGCCGCGCGGTGGTGGACTCACTCAGATACTGAAGCCGGATGTGGCGGCACCGGGACAGAACATCACGTCGATGCAAACCGGCATCACGTGCACCGGAACCGCCCCCAGCACTGGCTGTCTGGTCGCCAATGCTTCGGGCTTCATTCCTGCCGGACAGACGTTGGTCATCTCGGGTACTTCGATGGCCGCGCCCCATGTGGCGGGAACCGCAGCACTGATGCGTCAGCAGTTTCGAACCCGCAGTGTCGAGGAAATCAAAGCCTTGATCATGAATGGCGCGAGCCAGAAAGTGACTACCGGTGCCGACCAAACCGGCGCGACCTTTGCAACTTCCCGAATTGGCGGGGGCCGAACTCAGGTACACGAGTCTTCACTGAATACGATTCAGGCATTCAATGACGAAGAACCCGGCGCGGTGTCGGTGAGCTTCAATGTCGAACCCACGTCAACGAATTTCTTGGCCAGCAAGTCGGTGCGCATTGTGAATCGCGGTGCGACAGCCATGAATCTGGGATTGGAATTGTTGAATGTCTCGAATGCACCGGGCGTCGATTTCTTCCTTCCGGTCAACGGTGTCTCCGTGCCAGCGGCGGGCACTGTGACGGCGCAAGTAATGTTGTCGGCTGACGTCACGCAATTGGATCGCTCGCGCGATCGCGCGACCAGCGGCACACAATCCGCGTTTACGGGTGGCTATCTGGCAACCTATTCCAATTCGCCGCGTCATTATCTGAATGAGGAGTCGGCGATCTTGCGCGTCATGAATGGTACGCAGGAGGTCGCACGGATCCCTCTGCATGCCGCAACCCGACCGCACTCTACGCTGACTGCACCGGCAACCATCGCCACCGGCGGTTTGCCGACTGGCAGCGGTAGTGTGGTGCTGGGCGGGCAGGGTGTGTGTACGGGTTCGCTTGCGGGCAGCACTTGCACGTTCTCGGGTGCAACCGATCAGGTGTCGTTGGTCACCGGCTTCGAACTGCAGGTCAACTCGCCACGCGAGCCGACGATTCCGGCTTTCAACGACATCAAGTATGCCGGTGTCCAGTACGATCCTGCGCTCAATCTGTTCGTGTTCGGCATCAGCACCTGGGGTGAATGGAAAACGCCTGGCAACGCTGCGTTCAATATCTGTGTCGACCAGAATGAGGACGGAGCCTATGACCGAATCCTGATGATTGGCGATGCGGGGCAGCAGAATCGACTGACATCCAACACGGCGACCGGCCTCGATGTGTTCTCGGTGTCCCGAATCACGCCGCCGAGCACGATCACGGTGGGTGGGGCTGCACCGTTTACGAATCTGGTGACGGCGCAGACGGCCGATACCGCGCTTCATAATTCCAATGTTCTGTTTGCCGGTGTGGCACCTGCAGAGTTGGGCTTGGTGAATCCGGATCTTGGGTTCCGCTGGGCAATTGCCAGTTGCCCGGGCTTCAGTGCCTGGTGTGCCCGTGACACCGCAACGTGTGGACCGGGTACGGCGTTCACGTTCGATCGTGCGGCCGGTCCGTTCACCTATAACGGGGCAGCGCGGGGTATCGCCTTCAACACAGGTGCAGCGTCAGCCAATCTCGTCGCACAGAACGGCACCAGCATTCCGGTCGCCTGGAATACCGCCAACATGGTGGCCAACGGTTCGATCGGCGCGCTGATGTTGTTCTCGCACAATACGGACGGCACTCGCGATCAGGTCATGCTGCTGGACTCCGCTTCGGGATCCGACTTGTCGGTGACAGCGGCAGCGAGTTCGCCAACGGTCAGTCAGGGCGGCACGGTCAGTTTCACGTACGTTGTCGCGAACGAGGGCGCCAGTCCAGCCACCAACATCGTGTTGGATATCTCTGCAACACCCGGATTGGTCTATGTGTCTGATACCGGCGGCGGTTCGTTCAATAGCACTACGGGAACCTGGTCCGTTGCGTCTTTGGCCGCGGGTACAGGGACCAGTCTGACGGTGGTTTCGACGGTCGGCAGTTCGGGAACACTCGGCACTTCCATTCAGGTGAGCAGCGTGACGCCCATCGACAATGTCTTTGTCAATAACCGTGCCGAAGCCCTGATCAACGCATCGCGCAGTTCCAACCTGAATGTGGCAGTGGCGTCTTCCAGTGCCACTGTGGCACCCGGAGACCCTGTCGAGTTCATCATCACGCTGGGCACAGCGGGGCCAGATGACGCCTATTCCGTTTATCTGACCGAGCAGTTCAATGAAGCAGGCTTGAGCTCGGCAGTACCGACAGCGGTTGTGGCTTCTGACGGGTCTTATGACTCAGCCACCGGCGTGTGGCAATTGCCAGTGCGGCCCCGTAATGCGGCGCCGTCGACTTTGCGACTGACGTTCACGGCGCCAGGCAATTTGCCAACGATGACCCTCCGTGCGCAGGCTTCGAGTTCGACCAGTGATCCTGACTCGGCGAACAATTCAAGTGAAGCGGTTGTTGTGGTGCTGATCGATCCGCTGTTTGATGACGGGTTCGAAGACTGATTCAGGTAATAGGCAACAAAAAAGCGGGCCCGGCTCTTTAGCCGGGCCCGTTCTTTTGGTGAGCATCGGATCGCCTGTCGGGCGGGGCGCCTTTTGTCTTTTGGCGTGGCCTGAGCCCAGTGAATGTCCTGAAAATCATCGATCAGCAATGTCAGCCTCGGCCTTCAGCCTCACCCTGAGGGGATTGGGCCTCCTGCGATGTTCGGGCCAGGCTCAAAAAGGCGAAAAATCCGATTCAGCTTGAGTTGCATTGCATGACTGACGGCGGCGCGTCACCATGCACTGGTCAACGATTGCCCCTTTCATGCGCAGAAACCGATCAGAACTTCTGGATCCACGTGCCCGGCACCTGTTGCGGGCATTGATTGGACAGTACATCCGAGACGGCGAGCCCGTGGGTTCGCGAACGCTCGCGCGTGCTTCTGGCCTGGATCTCAGTCCGGCGACCATTCGGAACGTGTTGTCCGATCTCGAGGAATTGGGTTTGATCCGGGCGCCACACACTTCTGCCGGGCGAGTGCCGACTGCGCAGGGATATCGGTTGTTCGTGGATGCGATGCTGGAGCTGAAGCCGCCCAGCCACGACGAGTTCGAGCACTGGCAACAGAATTTGAGTCATGGTCAGAGTACCCAGGACGTGTTGCAGCAAGCGTCGTCGGTGCTCAGTGACTTGACCCATTTTGTCGGCATCGTGACCGTACCGAAGCGCAGCCAGTTTGCGTTTCGCCAGATCGACTTTGTCCGACTGTCGCCGACACGACTGCTGGTCATTCTGGTGTTCACCGACAACGAAGTTCAGAACCGTGTCGTGGACCTGGCAAGAGCCTATGCACCGGGCGAACTGGAAGAAATCGCCAATTTCCTGAATGCCAACTATGCCGGCCTTGCGATGGACGAAATCCGTGCGCGGCTCGTCGGAGACTTGCAGGCTGCGCGGGATTCGATCGATCGGCTGATGCGCTCCGCGATCGAAATTGCCGACGCATCATTCCGCGTGGACAACGAAGACGAAATGCTTTTGGCCGGCGCCACGAACCTGATGGGCCAGCCTGAACTTGCAGACATCGACCGGCTGCGCGATCTGTTCGATGCGTTCCAGCGCAAACGTGAATTGGTCCGCTTGATGGAGCAATGTATCCACGCCGATGGCGTCCGCCTGTTCATTGGCGAAGAGTCCGGATATGCCCCGCTCGGACAGTGCACCATGGTGACTGCGCCGTATGGTGCCGGTGGGCGAGTGCTCGGTGTGCTGGGTGTCATCGGTCCGACGCGGATGGCCTATGAGCGTGTGATCCCGGTGGTGCAGACCACCGCTCATCTGCTGTCGAGTTCCCTCGCGCGCATTTCCGGCTGAAGGTCGGTCCCGCTTTGGTTCAGTGCGCCTGCGACGTCGGTTCGCGAGCGATCGGAATACCGGCACCGACCCAGGCCATCAATCCGCCCGTGAGGAATTGAGCGCGCCCGCCCAGCAGGCTGCGCAGATACTTGCATGCGGCTTCAGAGCGCGCACCGCTGCGGCAGACGAACAGAATCACATCACGACGACCACTGACCGAAGCCAGCGGCGCAATCGAGCCTTCGGCATCCGCCTCGATCTGGCGAAGCGGTATGTGGATCGCACCGGGAATATGCCCCTGCGCAAACTCGTCTGCATCACGGACATCAACGACCAGCATGCCGTGGGTAATGCGGTCGCGCGCCTTGTTGGCAGACATGCCCACGGTGCGCCCAATCAATGACCGAACCTTCTGCAACATCCTTCCTCTCCCCGGGTTCACGTTTTCCGCCCGCCACCTCTGAATGGGTTGCTGGGCTTGAACGTGACATTAGTTCAAGATGTTCTCGGGAGCAATGGCGTTTCACGCCGTAGCTTCCGAGAACATCTTGAGCCGCGTGCTTGCCTAAACCCCACCCAAACCCTCCCCGAACATCGGGGAGGGCTTGTTTCAGCGGCGCTGTCAATTCGGCTCACTTTCCTGCTGTGGGAGCGGCTTCAGC
>JBEIPT010000319.1:0-4536 GCA_040376895.1 Lysobacteraceae bacterium
CGCCCGGATGCCAACGACAACTGCCCGTTCGAACAGAATCCGCTGCAGCTCGACAGCGACGGCGACTTGCTCGGCAACGCCTGTGATCCCGATGACGACAACGACGGCCTCGCCGATGGCGCCGACAACTGCCCGGTCAATGCGAACCCCGATCAAATGGATGCCGATGCCGACCTGCGCGGGGATGCCTGCGATGCCTGCGTCAACGACCCGCTCGACACCTGCACGGATGGCATGTTCAGCAACGGATTCGAGAATCCGTTCTGAGGGTGGATGCTTGGCCGATCCATCAGCGATGGGTCGACGCGCCGCAGGTGTATTGCGGGCTCATTTCACCAGTGGCCGAATGCTGGCAAAGCCACCATCCACACCGATGATCTGACCGGTCACACGCGCAGACTCGGGCGAGATGAGCCAGTCGGCAAGTGACGCGAGTTCGTCGGCTTCACCAATGCCGCCCAACGGGTACTGCTTTGCGGCCGCTTCACGGAAAACTGGGTTACCCGTCAGCGGTTGTGCCATGCGCGTGTCGGTCAAGCCCGGCGCAATTGCATTGACGCGAATACCGGCACTGGCGTAAGTCGCCGCTGCACTGCGGGCGAGGCCTTCCACTGCGGCTTTGGCGGCACCGATGGCTTCATGGTTCGCGACACCGATCCGCGCGACGATCGACGAGAACAGCACCACACTGCCGCCCTCTTTCCGGCGCAGTGCCACGAACTCCTTGAGCCCGAACCAACTGGTGTCGAAGTTCGCCTGAAACACATCGCGCATCTGCTGCGTGCTGGTCCGGGCAATCGGTTGCAGCAGCGTGTTGCCGGCTGCGTTGATGAACGCTGCTGGTGAACCGGCGACGCGCACACATTCACTGAATGCATGTGCTGCACCTTCTTCCGTCGACAGATCTGCGTTGACAACGTCTACGCCCGTCATTGCGTCGATGAGGTCCGGGTGTCTGGTAATCAACACCACTCGCCATCGATCTCCGAGTCGCTTGGCCAACGCCTGGGCAACGCCCCCTGAACCACCGGCGATCAGTACAGTCTGCATGGTTACTCTCTCTAAATTCACTAGGGCGGCACGCCGTCGTTCGCCAGGATCTGCGCCGCACGCGCAGCGATCGCGGCCCGTTGGGTCGCATCAAGACGTTCGAGGTTGCGGACCTGCGGCGACAGCCGCGGGTTCTTCTGCAGCATGGGGCGATGCCGGTCGATGAAATGCCAATAAAGTGTGGTGAACGGGCAAGCGTCTTCACCCGTTGATTTGGCCGGATCAAATCGGCAACCGCGGCAATGGTTGCTCATGCGGGCGATGTATTTGCCGCTGGCGATATAGGGCTTCGATGCCATCACGCCGCCATCGGCGTATTGGCTCATGCCCAATGTGTTTGGCAACTCGACCCATTCCACCGCATCGACATACACCGCGAGATACCACTCGTGGACAGCCTTCGGTCGCACACCCAGCAACAGCGCATAGAGCCCGGTCACCATGAGTCGCTGGATGTGGTGTGCATAACCGGTACGCAAGGTCTGCCCGACCACATCGGCCAGGCAAGCCATCGGGACTTTGCCGTTCCAGAACCAGGTCGGCAAAGGCTGTTGCGCGTCGAGCCCATTACGCTCGAGATAGTCCGGCATGAAACGCCAGTAGATGCCACGTACATACTCCCGCCAACCGAGGACCTGGCGGATGAAACCCTCGGCACTCGGCAGATCGACATCGCCGTTCCGATACGCTGATTCCGCAGCGGCGATCACTTCCCGTGGATTCAGCAACTTGAGGTTCATCGCCGCGGAAATGTGCGAGTGATACAGCCAGGCCTCACCTTCCCACATGGCATCCTGATGGCGTCCGAACATCGGCAAGCGCTGGCGCACGAACCGGTCGAGCGCCTCGAGTGCCTGCGCGCGGGTCACCGGCCACGCAAAGTCTTCCAGACTGCCGGGGTGGTCGGGCAGCAATCTCTCGATGTCTGCTGCAGTGGATTGGGTCAGCGGATCCGGCGCAAACCGCGCTGGCGGGGGCACAAGGCCCGGACCGCGTGCACCGAACGCCTCGCGGTTGTCGTGGTCGAAATTCCATGCGCCACCTTCCGGGCTCCGACCATCCATCGCCAGCAGTACGCGTTCGCGGACACGCATCTCCCGATAGAAGAACTCCATCCGCAGTTGTTTGCGCGCACCCGCATGCGCGCTGAATTGCTCGGCACCGCATAGAAAGTGCCGATCCTCATGCAGGACCAACGGCACGCGGGGACACGCCTTCAAGGCTTCTCTCAGCCGCCATTCGCCCGGTTCGATGGCGTGCACCGAAACGGGTTTTACCTCGGCCAAAATCCGATCGAGTTCACCGGGCAACGTGCCGGTGTGATCTACCGCATCCAGTCGCTGATAGATCACCTGCACACCGGACTCGACAAGTTCCTGCGCGAAGTGCCGCATGGCCGCCAGGAACATCAAGGTCCGCGGTTTGCTCGACCAGACCACGCGGCTCTCGGCAATGGCCTCGACCATCAGCACGAGATCCTGCGCGGGATCGAATCCAGTCTGTTCAAGATCGGCGCGAGACAGTTGATCACCGAGCACGAAGTGCAAACGGCGGACCGGTTTCCGATTGCCGCTTGCCCAGTCAGTGAGCGTTTTCGGCGTCGAGTCTTGAGTCCTGTGCATGATGGGAATCGCGCCAAAACTCGATGGTGTCCAATCGTCGATGAACAACAGGTCAAGCCGTGGAGAGGCGCTTGTTGCGAATCGTTCGCATTAGCAACTAAGATCGGGCTCCGACCAAGGAGACCCCATGAAACTTAAGATTGTGCTGTTCCTGGCGCTCATCACCGGCGCTGCCCCGGTTTTTGCCACTGGCCTCGCCACCTGCGATTCGGGTGACCCGGCTACGTGGCAGTCGAAGGAAGCCCTGACCGAAAAACTGACGAAGGAAGGCTGGGAAGTCCGCCTCGTCAAGGAAGATGGCGGCTGTTACGAGGTGTATGCGATGGACAAGGACGGCAACCGAACGGAGGCCTATTACCATCCGGTGACCTTCGAGCCGGTTCCGATCGAAGGCGACCATTGATCGGACTCCCGATGTGATGACCCGGCCCGCGGCCATTCCGGTGTTCGACCCGCTGGTGCGTCTGACGCATCTGCTGTTTCTCGTCGGCGTGCCCGCGGCCTGGTTCACGCGTCATGCCCGCGGCAGTTGGCATGAATGGATCGGGTATGCGGTTCTCGCCGCTGTGGCCCTGCGATTGTTGTGGGGCGTCGTCGGCAGCCGGCATGCCCGATTTGTTTCGTTCGTGCGCGGCCCGAAGGCCACGCTAAGGTATGCCCAACAAGTGCGGCGCGGCGAAGCGACTCGTTATCCTGGCCACAATCCGCTCGGCGCCTGGATGATTCTGGCGCTGTTGTCGACACTTCTGGTGATTTCGCTCACCGGTTGGATGTTCACGACCGATCGCTGGTTCGGCATCGGCTGGGTAATCAGCACGCATGAATATGCCACCTGGATACTATTCGCGCTGATTCCGATCCATGTACTCGGTGTGCTGCACGCCTCATGGGCTCAACGCGAGAATCTGGTTGCCTCGATGATTCACGGGAACAAACCCGATCACAGCGCAGACGCTTCCTGAAACCGACGGTTCGGATCGAGTTTGTTCTTGAGTTCGCGCAGACGACCCAGCTGATTGCCGTAATAGGCTTCGGCTGCACCCCGGAAATCGTCGTTCGGGTAGTTGGCGTAGTGGGCAGACCAGTGTTTTTCGATTTCGACACGCGCCGATGCGGCCAGAGCCAACGCCGCCGCTTCCTGGACCGGAGTGTTCCAGTACACCTGAAATTCGCCCAGGAACAATGACTTGCGATGGGCGTACGCGGACTTGACCGTGTTTTCGGCAATGGCGCTGCCGAGTGTGTTGATCTGCAGGATGGACGTCGGCTTGCGCTCCAGCACGATGGCCGCCAGCGGATCGAATCCTCGCGCCAGATCCGACCAGTCGGCGTAATAACCGGCCGAGAAGTTCTTGAAATACATCGGCGTGGTACCACCGCTGAATCGCTGGATGCTTGCCAGCACGGTGTCTTCGCGTGCGGGCGGGGTTTCGGTCGCATCACGGCCGAACTCGTCCAGACGTTTTGCCAGAGCAGGCGAAGCCTGGTCGGCGAAATCGGTGACCAATACCGTCAGGGTCCGACCGTTCAGCACAAAACTGCCGTAACAGGTAAGCGGCAGATCGGCCGCCAGTGCACAGAACCGTTCCGCAAGTGATCGCGCCCGGGCGACATCCAATTGCCGGAACCGAAAGCGGTAACTCGCAAAACGCTTCGGCAGCTCTTGCGTCTGGAATTCGAGTTTCGTGACAACGCCAAAATGGCCGTTCCCACCGCCGCGGCAAGCCACCAGCAGTTCATCGTCACCTTCGGCGTGAATCCGTCGCCCGTCGGCGGTGATCAGGTCCAAGCCAACCAGATGATCTGAGGTGAGGCCAAACTGGCGGGCAAAAAAACCATAACCGCCGCCCAACGCCAAGCCGGC
>JBEIPT010000596.1:0-1813 GCA_040376895.1 Lysobacteraceae bacterium
CAATTCGCGGCTCTTTGAATGTTGCAGGAATTGATTGCTGAAGCGAAAGTTCCACGGAGTGTCGTCAAGGCCCGAACGAAGTATGCCGTTTTTCGAGCATACAAAAAGCTCGCAATGACGACATGGAGCAAGCACTTCGAGATCCATCGACACATCGCGGCCTAAAGCCGCGATGCGAGCGCCGCAGTTCCGGACTGGCCAAAGCCCTCCCCGATGTTCGGGGAGGGTTGGGAGGCGGTTAGGCAAACACTTCGCCCTTGGGCTTCGCCCCGCGAAGCCCAAGGAGCGCTGGTCTCAACCGATCGATGCTTTGTGTTGCATCGACCGGTTTAGACCGCCGCGGCTTCAGCCGCGATGCGTCGAACGCCTGCCCGACGATCTATGGCCACAAGACCTCAATGTACACTTGCGCACCACTTTGGATCCTGCGAACGCCATGACCGACACCACCCGACAAACCGCACTTGAAACCTTTGTCCGCGGGCTGCCGAAAGCGGAACTGCATATCCACATCGAAGGTTCGCTGGAACCGGAACTGATCTTCGAACTCGCACAGCGCAACGGCATCACGTTGAACTATCCAAGCGTCGAGGCACTCCGCGAGGCTTATGCGTTCACGGACCTGCAGAGCTTCCTGGACATCTACTATGCCGGTGCCAGCGTGCTGATCACCGAGCAGGATTTCTTCGACATGGCGATGGCGTATTTCCGCCGCGCCCATGCCGACTCGGTCATTCACGCCGAACTGTTCTTCGACCCGCAAACGCACACCGAACGTGGTGTCTCGATGGGCACCGTCATCAACGGTCTGGCGCGCGCGCAAGCCGAGGCGCGCCAGGAACTCGGCGTTGAGTCGGCACTGATCCTGTGTTTCCTGCGCCATCTGAGCGAGCAGGACGCCATCGAGACACTGGAACAGGCCCGCCCCTATCTGGACCGCATCGTCGGTGTCGGTCTTGACTCATCGGAAGTCGGGCACCCGCCGGAAAAATTCGCAATTGTGTTTGCCCAGGCACGCGAACTGGGTTTGCGCCTGGTCGCACACGCCGGTGAAGAAGGTCCGCCGGAATACGTCTGGAGTGCGCTCGACGTGCTGAAGGTCGAACGGATCGACCATGGTGTGCAGTCCATCCGCGACCCGCGCCTGCTCGACCGGCTGGTCACCACGCGCATGCCGCTGACCGTCTGCCCGTTGTCGAACATCAAGCTGTGCGTGTTCAAGCACCTGTCCTAGCACAATCTCGCCGACATGCTGCGCATGGGTGTGTGCGTCACCATCAACTCCGATGACCCGGCGTACTTCGGCGGCTACATGAACCAGAATTTTGTCGCCACGGTGAACGCGCTCGACCTCACTGCCGCAGAGGCGAAACAACTGGCCGCGAACAGTTTCGAGGCCAGCTTCATCACACCCGAACAGCGTGCCGGCTACATGGCAAGGCTCGAGCATTACAGCCAAGCTAACGGAGCCTGAGTCATGGGTCGACTGACCACGCACATTCTCGATACGGCGCACGGCGGCCCGGCTGCCAACGTGGTGATTCGCCTGTTCCGCCTGCACGATGATCGTCGCGACTTGCTGACCGAACGGATCAGCAATGCGGATGGCCGTTGTGACACACCATTGCTCGACGACGCCGCACTGATTGCCGGCACCTATGAACTCGAGTTCGCGATCGGTGATTATTTTGCTGCCCGGGGCGTGGTCGTGCCCGAGCCGCGATTCCTGGATCGTGTCCCCATTCGCTTCGGCATCGCCGATACCAGCCAGCACTACCATGTGCCGCTGCTGGCGTCGCCGTTTGCGTTCAGC
>JBEIPT010000045.1:0-13692 GCA_040376895.1 Lysobacteraceae bacterium
CGACCCAGCCGCCCGGTGTTTTCACCGAGATCCCGATGCCGTTGTCCTCACAGACAAACAGTACAGGTGCGGGGAGCTTCTGGTACGCCGTCCACTGCGCCGTGTTGAACGCACATTGGGCCGTGGCATGGTTACTCGACGCGTCACCAAACGAACAGATGGCGATCGAGTCATCAGGGATCGGCAGGGTGTGGCCGACGCGACGCGCGGTTTCGATTGCGACCGCGGTACCCAATGCCTTGGGCAGGTGCGACGCGATCGTGGACGTCTGCGGCAACACCCAAAGTGGCTTGGAACCCCAAACCTTGTGGCGACCACCGGATGCCGGGTCATCCTTGCTGGCGGCAAAACTCAAGGCCGAGTCCATCACCGGATCCATCCCCGGAAGCTTGCGGAACCGCTCGGCCATGAAGCCGCCGCTGCGATAGTGCAGGAATGCCGGATCGGTATGCCTGGTCAGGCGCGCGACCATGGCGTTGCCTTCGTGGCCCGACGAACCGATCGTGTAGTAGACCTTGTTCTGGACGCGCAACACGCGCGCCATCAAATCGAGGTGGCGCGAAATCAGTTGCGACTCGAACAGCTCCAGAAAATCGCGAGTGCCCAGCAACGAATCCGGCAGCACGCTGTCCTGCTGCCCCGGCTTGTGTGCTGCCACCGGACCCGAGTAGTTGCGGACGAACTCCTGGAAGTTCTCGTCGCAGACCTTTGCGCGGTTGACGTCTTTCAGGCGGGCGGGAATGGGGTTCGGCAGGGCGATTGCGGACATGGCGGACACTTCAAAAATTAAAGTCCGCGATTGTATTGCCATGCCCACCCCGATGGGCGGGCATTATCAGGGCAGGCCGAACCCCTGCTCAAACGTTCGTTTTTTGCCCGATCAGGGAAACAGGTAGGCCATCCGCCATTGACCATCGACCAGTTCGAAGCGCTCGCGCTCATGCAACCGGAACCGTGCACCAAACCAGAACTCGATCCGGTCAGGTTTGATGCGATAACCGGACCAATGCGGCGGACGCGGCACATCCTGGCCTTCAAACTGCTTGTCAAAGTCGGCGATCCGCTCTTCGAACGTGAACCGGGACGGCATTTCCCGAGACTGGTCCGATGCCCAGGCACCAATCTGACTGCCACGAGGTCGGGTCGCAAAATAGGCATCGGCTTCGGCCGGCGTCACCCTTTCAATCGCGCCCTCGGCACGTACCTGCACACCTTCGCGCAAGTGTTTCCAGTGCAGACACAGGGCTGCAACGGGATTGGCCGCCAGGGCCCGCCCTTTGCGGCTCTGCATGTTCGTGTAGAAGACAAATCCGCGGGCATCAAAGCCCTTCAGCAACACCATTCGCGACGACAGACGGCCGTCGGCGTCCAGCGTCGCCACATTCATGGCTTCGGCATCCGGCTCACCGGCAGCGCGAGCTTCGTCCAGCAAAGTCTGGAAGCGTTCAATCAGGGAATCGGACAACACGCGGCTATGTTCCTTTTGCGGCTTGCAACAGGGCGACTTTACCAGCCATCGGTGAAGGCCCGATCAGGAATTCACGAACCACTGGTCGCCTGACGTACGGCACGCACGAACTCTTCGATCTGGATAGGCTTGGCAAGGAACTGATCAGCCCCGGCGGCAATCGCACTGCGGCGGGATTCAGGATCGGACGCTCCGGACAAGGCCAGAATCCGCCCGCTGTATCCATGCGCCCGGAGCTTGAAACTGGCGACGTTGCCAGACAGGCCGGGCAGACGCAGATCCACGATCACCAGATCGGGTTTCAGCGCGAAGGCACGTTCGAACCCTTCATTCGCCGTGACACACAACTCGACGCCAAAACCGAGATCTTCCAGCAACAAGCGCAGCAACTCGCGAATGTCCGGATCATCGTCGATGACCAATGCTGTGCCGCCATCCAACCATTCCCGGCCATGGCTGCCTGTCGACGCCAGGGACGCGGCCGGTGTCCGGCCAATGACCAGGTTCGGCAATCGGACCCGGAATTCGCTGCCCTCGCCCGGGCTCGACTTGACCTGCAATTCGCCATGCATCTGCTCAACCAGGCGTTTGCTGATCGACAGCCCCAAACCGGCGCCGCGACTGCCATGCGGCACACCTTGGTTGAACGGCTTGAACACGCTATCGATGAAGGCATTGGGGATTCCGATGCCGGAATCGCGCACGATCGCTTCGAAGTCCTTGCCGGTCCAGCGCAACAGTACGGAAACCTGGCCTCGGGGCGTATATCGAATGGCATTCGAAACCAGATTGATCAGAACCTGCTTGATGCGGATTTCGTCGAGACACAAGTCGAGCGGGACTGACTCGATCCGCACGGAGAACTCGAGTTGCTGCTCCTCCGCGAGGGGCACGAACATGATCCGCAGGTCTTCGGCGAGCAGCGCCAGATCGATCCGTACGACATTGAGTCGATACTCACCCGCTTCCGGACGCCCGTACTCAAGGAGGTTTTCGGACAGACCAAACAGATGAGTGGCACCACGCCGAATCGCACGCAGTGCGAACTGGGACTCGACGTCCGGCTGAAGCCGCTTCTCCAGCAGATGCAAATAGCCAAAAATGGCCGTCAACGGGGTCCGGAATTCATGCGACAAAGTCGCCAGGAACGCGGTCTTCAGCGAATTGGCTTCTTCCAGTTGAGCCTGCCGCCGTTCCAGTTCGTGTTTGACGCGACGCAGTCGATCCAGCGACTTGCTCCGCTCCATGCTCGCCAACTCGGCTTCATGGCTTTCCTGCTGTTTGGATTGGTGCTGTTCGACTTCGGCCCGGGCATCGAGCAGGATGATGTCGATGCCCTCGCTGCTGCGCAGCCAGTGCACATGCGCGATCCAACCACCGGCCAGTTCGACGGACGGCAGCTCGCCAGACTCTTCCGGGCTGGCGCCCAGGAACAGATCACGGACAGCACCGACGAGTTGATGTTGGTGACTGTCCACACGCCAATGCGCCACGGCGCCATGAATGGTCTTGAGCCCCCATTCCGGCGTGAACTGCAGGTACAGCGGATGCACCCGCTCCAGAAGCACCGCAAAAACATGCGATTCCAGTCTGGTGTCGGAGCCGGGCTCGGTCATGACTGGCGTCGCAACTCCGCCGCGAGGTGTTCGAATGCGGCTTCGACGCCATCACCACTGAACGCACTGGTCTCGAACACCGGCACGGTCTTGCGCAGTTCATTGAGGGTAGACGGCAGGATTTCCCACCGGTCGATCAAATCGATCTTGTTGACCAGCACCACACACGCCGGATCCTGCAGCAGCGATTTGGCCTGCATCATCAGGTACAGCGCAGAACGCAGCGTCGGTTCGCGGGTGCCGTCGGCCACCAGCATCAAGCCGCTGGCCCCGCGCAGGTAGGTTTGATTCAAGTGATCGAGGGCACTTTTTCCGGCGATATCCCAGATGACGAGTTTGCTGACGCCGCCCTGATGGGCAACCTCCTTCGAATCGACCTTGACGCCGACCGTGGTGAGGTACTTTTCGGAAAAGGTATTGCGCACATAACGCGCGACCAGGCTGGTCTTGCCAACCCCAAAGTCGCCGAGCAAACAGATTTTGCGTGCGAATTCGCTCATGGCGGATCGATCCACTCCAGTTGCACGATGGCAGCCCGTTGTCGGAGTGTAGCCAGATCGGCAGGTGCTTCGACAAGGTGCCAGAACGACTCGGGTCGATTTCCCATTCGGGCCGACAATCCACGACACAACCACTCGGCACGCTCGCGCTCGAGGCGTCGGTTGTCGGTCTCGGCGCCGGACGGATCACTCAGGCCGAGACACCGCACCCGCACGCGGAAACCGTGTGCCTCGAGTTGACGCAAAGCCCCTTGCAGTTCATCGGAGAGTGTCTCCAGCCCTGCCCCGTCACCGGCCTCACCTTGCTCGAACAACACGGCTTTTCCGAGCAGTGCGGCGTTGACGCGCGCCAGCTCACCCGGGCGGTCGATGACCAACTGCGAGAGGTCCAACCATGCCGACCAACCTTCTCGACCCTGCAGGCTCCGTGCGCCTTCAATCCAATTCAGCGGTGCCGGTCCGGACAGGATGCTGCGAATCCCGTCGGACGAAATCTCGACACCCTTGGGCCATGCCCCGAGCGAAGCAAGCGCGGACCCCCAGTCGGCTTCGACCCCACTGACATCAAGGGATACACCACCCGCCAGATCAGCACCACGGACCTGCAACGCAAACCAGGTTTCGGGCGACACTTTTCCGGACAGGACCAGACGGTCGGCCGTTACCCTTGTGGTGAGCGTCTCCGGGAGGTCGAGTCTGCGGCGCAGCCGCTCCAGCACAATGGCCGGTTCGGCAGAAACGATCGGCTGCTCGCGAACGGAAACCGCGACATGATCCGGCAGAAGCGCCTGGATCTGCGGCACCACGGCGGGCGCCAGCGGATCCCGCAGGACCTGAAGGTTGATCGACCACCATGCCCAACTGGCGACGTTCGTGACCTCGATGCCCGGTGTCCGATCCAATGCCGCCACCACTGTCGCCACGCGCTGTTGCCATTGCCAGATCGCGACTCCGGCAGTCACGACCAGCAGCGTGATCGCTGCGGTCGCCAACAACACAGGCCGCAGCGAGGGCTCAACCTGAGCATCGGCACGAATGGCTTTCAGGTCGGATGGGGTCAACGCATCCTTCAAGCCCGGCAACGAACCCAGCTCCTCAGGCCCCACACCGAGTTGGTCGCCGTATTGGGCATGCACCCGCTCCAGACGCCGAATCAGTTCCTGCTTCAAGGATTCCGGAGGCACACCACGAATCAGCGCGGCCAGATTGGCGCGCGGGCCACCCAAGACCCACAGCAGGTGTTCGCCTACCGTCGCCGATGACAATTCACCCTCGCCGGCACCGACTGAGTCACGGACAAAATCGCCGATTGCCGTGAGCATGCCGGCTACCGCGTCGGCGTCGAGATCGGGCAACCCGACTACCGATTCACGATCAAGAATCAAGCCACTCTCGCGCTGGATCAGAATGAGATGGTCGACCTGGTACAACAGACTGTGTCGCAGCGCGACCGCAGCGTACGACACACCCAGGCGGCGGGCTTCAAGCCGCCACTTCAGGCCACGCCAGGTCAGAGAACTTTCGAAGATCTGATTCAGGTCCTGGGAAACCGCGCGCAGATACTCGGCGATGGATCGACGGATTGCCGGCATGATGACCGGGAACAGCGCGTCGACGAGTTGCTGCTTGCGCGCCTGAACTGCGCCACCCAGGGCTTCTGCAACCGGGTGTGCCAGCGCGGCAGCCAATTCCGTCGGCCGGTCTCGCTGCGCTTGACCAATCAGGCCCGGCAGGTCTTCAGCGAGTTTTGCACGGCCTTGTTCCAGGGAATCGAGACGCTCGCGCTCGCCCTCCAGCAACAAGCCTTTGAGTCGGTCGAGGTCGTTCATCGCGGAATGACCGCTGCCTGGCCAAAGTTTCCTGGCGCCCGGCGGCTTATTTCACGGCACCCAGATCGAACTGCCCTTTGAGCCGCAAGGCGACTTCTGCGAGCATGCCCGCCAAGTCTTCGCGGGAGACCTTGTCGCGTCGCAATTCTTCGCGCGTCTGTCCCAGTGCGCCATCAGCACGCTCTCCAGAAATCTTCAGCG
The DNA here is from genome assembly GCA_040376895.1 of Lysobacteraceae bacterium. Taxonomy (GTDB): domain Bacteria; phylum Pseudomonadota; class Gammaproteobacteria; order Xanthomonadales; family Ahniellaceae; genus Ahniella. Next base: position 5,615 of record JBEIPT010000045.1, read on the forward strand.
CTGACTGAAGCTCTGCCAACGCCGCCCGCAGTCGCTCATCGGTAGCCGCAAGATCGGATTGCAGATTCGAGATCGACGCATTCACTTCCGCGCGCTGCGTGCGCGACGCCTGCTGATGCCGGGATTCCAGATCGTCGAGGCTTTGGCCCCGGTCCTGCACTTCCTGACGTAATGCCTTGTGCAGACGGTCGAATTGTTCGTCCATGCGCTTTTCCAGCGCCGAAACCCGGTTGTCGAAATCGGAGCGAAGGCGCGCGGCATCCTGTTCCAGCCTGCTGCTGAGTTCGCCGAAGCGGCGCTCATAGTCGCGCATTTGTCCGCCGAACAGAATATCGCGGATCTGGTCGACGTTGCGGTCGCCACCGGCTTCGGCGCGGGCGTCCGCGGGCTGTTCCTTGGATTCCAACGACTGTGCCTTGCTCATCGAAGCCTCCCGATCGAACGGTTCGCCTTGGCCTGCCCCATCAACCTAACCTGAGCGGGCCCGCTGTCGCGAACCGCCCGGGATTACCCTCTGTGCCTCTGTCCAACCGACCGGGGAATACCCCCGGAAGCCTTACTTGATCTGCTCGAGGCGATAGCCGTGCTGGTAAACCGCGCTCAATACCCAACCATTCTCGCCACCCATGCCGAGTTTCTTGCGCAGACGGCTGACATGTGTGTCGACCGTGCGCGTGTTGACGTCGGCGCTGAGATTCCAGACGTTCTCCAGCAGCGACTCGCGGCTGACAATACGGCCGTGACGACGGAACAGGTAACAGGCCAGGTCGAATTCACGATCGGTCAGTTCGATCTTCTCGTTCTTCACCGAAATCTGGCGACGGTCGAGGTTGATGTCGTACGGTTCCAGTTCCTTGATCCAGGTGTTGTCCTGAACGGCCAAACCACTGCGGCGCAAGACTGCGTTCGTGCGGGCGACCAATTCAGCCTGTTTTGCCGGCTTCGGAATGTAGTCGTCGGCGCCGGCCTGAAGCCCGGACACGACATCCGTTTCGGAAATGCGCGCAGTCAGGAAAATGACCGGCAACTTGCTGTGCGCCGACTGGCGGATCCACTCGAGCACTTCGAGGCCGGAACCTTCGCCCAGCACCCAATCCAGCAGGAGGATATCGATCGATTCGGCACCGAGTTTGCGGCGGAAATCCTTGGTGTCCGGGAACCAACGCACCTGGAAGCCGGCTGCTTCGAGCCAGGCCTGATAGAGCTGGGCCTGTTCGGTGTCATCCTCCAGGAGGCCGACAATGACTGAGTTTCTGGACATGGAGTTCTCCGCTTTCCCGGCGTGTGATTCAGTTGACGACGAAGCTGATTTTCATGTTGACCCGCCACTCGACCACTTTGCCGTCGTCGCTGGTCACCACGTTGATCTCGTTGACCCAGGCGCCCTTGATGAGCTTGACGGTCTTGGCCACTTTCTTGATGCCCTGCTGCACTGCATCTTCGATGCCCTTCGGTGATGACGAGCTGATTTCGATGACTTTTGCAATGGTATGTGCCATGACGCGCCGAGCCTCTCGTTGGATGTAGGTCGTGTCCCGAGTGTAGCAAAACGATTCGTGCAGACAACGGCTTACGAATCAATCTTCAGCGATTGATTGAAATTCAGTCCTGTGCAGAGAGAATCGCGCAGAGCCTGGATCAGGCCGCAGCGAGCGGACGACCCGGTTTCGGCAGATAACGCAACCAGACCAGCCAGACCACCAGAGCGTCGATGATGATCAACGCCTGCCAAAGGTACAGGTGGAACCACTCGAACCAGGTGTGGCTCCACTGCCCCAGATAGAACAGGCTGATGATGCGCACCACGTTGAGCGACTGGATGGCGACGAAGCCGATCGCAAAACCGACCATCCGATGTTTCCAGGGTGCCGGGAAGGCCAGCACCGCCGCCACCAGGATGATCACTGCCTCGACGCCGTTGCAACCGCGCTCGATCGACACGGCGAAGCCGCTCTGTGCCTGGATCACCTTGCCGTAGGTCACGACCGAATCGTCGAAGACCTGAATCAGCCAAGTACAGAACCGCGCCAGTTGCTCGGTGAAGGGAATGATCACATGGTCTTCCACGGGCTTGATCACTTCAAGGCCGAACAGGACCATCAGGTAAACGAGGAACAACACAGCGAAACGGATCATGGCAACGAAGGACAGCTTGGCCGCGGCAGCGAGGATCAATAATGCTAGCATTCCTGACTGTCCGATTTGCGAGCGAACCGTGAGCATGAAGTACTACCCTGCCAGCTCGAACCGACCCCGACCTGCACCGCGGGCCTGACCAGCCGTCGTCCGCGCGAGTACCCGGCCGCATGAATCCCGCGACCAACCTGTTCCTGATCGGGCCCATGGGCGCCGGCAAGACCACACTCGGCAAACGTCTCGCTGAGCATTTTCACTTGCGCTTCATCGATCTCGACGACGAGATCGAACGGCGATGCGGTGTGCCGGTCAGCACGGTCTTCGAAATCGAGGGTGAGGCCGGTTTCCGGCAACGCGAACGCAAGTGTCTCGAGGAAACCAGCGCTCAGGAGGGCATTGTGTTGGCGACCGGCGGCGGCAGTGTGCTGTTGCCCGAGAATCGCGACACGCTGCGCGCTCGCGGCTTCGTGCTGTACCTCCCGACCACCGTCGAACAGCAATTGCATCGGCTCGCGCGGGACCGCAAGCGGCCGCTGCTGCAGGCACCCGATCGCCGGGAACGACTGATTGCCATGGCTGCACTGCGTGCGCCGCTTTACGAAGAAACCGCCGATCATCGCCTCGAAGCAGATTCCAATCATGTCCAGCGTGTGTTCGAGTGCGCGCTGGTGCAACTGGCCGCCCATTGGCGCCAAAACGGACAAGCCGCATGACTGTCATCACCAGCCGGACCGAACGCACCTTGAGCCATCGCCTTGCGGTGGATCTGGGCGAACGTTCGTATCCCATCATCATCGGCAACGGACTGCTCGGCTCGGATCGATTGCGCGCGCATCTGAATGGCCGAAAGGTACTGGTGGTCAGCAATGACACCGTGGCGCCGCTGTACCTGGAGCGGGTGCTGACCGACCTTTCCGGGCTGGACGTCGCGACCTGCATCATTCCTGACGGCGAAGCGGAAAAGACCTGGACCCGTGCAGCCGACATGCTCGCGGCACTCGCCGGGCTCCGCGCCAGTCGCGATGCCACGATTGTCGCTTTGGGCGGCGGTGTGATCGGCGACATGGCTGGATTTGCCGCATCGATCTGGATGCGCGGCATCGAATTCGTGCAGATCCCCACCACTCTGCTGGCCATGGTCGATTCGTCGGTCGGCGGCAAGACCGCCGTGAATCTGCCTCAGGGCAAGAATCTGGTTGGTGCGTTCCATCAGCCGCGCGCGGTCATCGCCGACCTCGATACGCTGCAAACGCTGCCGGATCGCGAGTTTCGCGCCGGCGTCGCCGAAGCGATCAAGTACGGCGCAATCACCGATGCCGGCCTGTTCGAATGGTACGAACGGGACCTGGACGCGATCCTTGCTCGCGATCCGGCGGCCCTGCTGGAAGTCGTGAAGACCAGTTGTGCGATCAAGGCCGACATCGTCCGCCGCGACGAACACGAACACGGCGATCGGGCATTGCTCAATTTTGGCCATACCTACGGCCATGCCATCGAGACACTCGGCGGCTACACACGCTTCCTGCATGGCGAGGCAGTGGCCATCGGCATGGTGCTGGCCGCGCAACTGTCGGCGCAACTCGGGCTGGCCGACGAATCAGCTTCGTTGCGAATCCGGACCCTGCTGGAACGCGCGGGTTTACCCACACAGCGACCGGCAGACATGTCGTCCGGTGCGATGCTGGGCGCCATGCAACTCGACAAGAAAGTCCAGAACGGCAAATTGCGGCTCATCCTGTGGCGCGACATTGGCCGCGCAGAAATCCACTCCGGCGTGCCCGAAGCCGACATTCTTGCCGGCCTCGACCAAAGCTGAATCCATACCGGATTCAGCGTTTCGGCAAAAATCTCGCCAGCTCGTTCTTGGCAATCGCGGCACGGTGCACTTCGTCAGGGCCATCAGCAATCCGCAGCGATCGCGCCTGCATGTAGAAATCCGCGAGCGGCAAGTCGTCCGAAAGCCCGGCCGCACCGAACGCCTGAATGGCCAGATCAATCGCCTCACAGGCGAGTTTGGGCGCCACGACCTTGATCATCGCGATTTCGTTCTTCGCGACCTTGTTGCCCACGGTATCCATCATCCAGGCAGCCTTGAGCGTCAATAGACGCGCCTGTTCGATCGCACACCGCATGTCACCGATACGCTCCTGCCAGATCGACTGGGTGGCAATCGGCTTGCCGAACGCCACACGGGACACCAACCGCTGACACATCAGCTCCATGGCGCGCTCGGCCACGCCGATCAGGCGCATGCAGTGATGAATGCGCCCTGGCCCGAGCCGGCCCTGGGCAATTTCGAAGCCTCGACCCTCGCCCAGCAACACGGCATCGAGCGGCACGCGCACATCGACGAACTCGATTTCACAGTGGCCATGAGGTGCGTCGTCGAGGCCGAATACCGGCAGTGGTCGCAGGACCTTGAGGCCAGGCGTGTCTGCAGGCACCAGCACCATACTCTGCTGCTGATGCGGGCTGGCGGCGGGATCGGTCTTGCCCATCACAATGTAGACGGCACAACGCGGGTCGCCAGCACCCGAGATCCACCACTTGCGCCCGTTGATGCGGTAGCCGTCGCCATCGCGCTCGATGCGGGTTTCGATGTTCGTCGCGTCACTGGAAGCCACATGCGGTTCGGTCATCGCAAAAGCCGAGCGAATGCGACCATCCAGCAAGGGTTCCAGCCAGCGCCGTTGCTGGTCAGGTGTGGCATAACGCGCCAGGACTTCCATGTTGCCGGTATCCGGCGCCGAACAGTTGAACACTTCGCTGGCCCAGAACACGCGGCCCATTTCCTCGGCGAGCGGGGCGTATTCGAAGTTGCCAAGCCCGGCACCGTGTTCCGAGTCGGGCAGGAACAGATTCCACAAGCCTGCCGCACGCGCCTTCGGCTTCAGGTCTTCGATCAGCCGCGTGGGTGTCCAGCGCCGACCGGCTTCGGTGTTTGCGGTCACTTCGGCCCGGAACTCGCGCTCGCGCGGAAAAATTTCGGCGGCCATGAAGGCGCGCAGCCGCTGCAGGTAGTCCTGGCATCGTTCGGTATAGATCATCATGGTTCAGCTCCGCTCCGCAAAAGACCAGCCCAGTGCGGCAATTCTTGCCGCCAGGGCGCCCTGCTCTGCCGCCTTGCTGCTCGCAGCGGTTCCGTCGAGCACCCGCTTGGCGATGCCCTGCGAAATGGCCGCAAGGCGGAACAGGTTGTAGGCCAGGTAAAAGTTGAAATGTTCGATCGGGGGCAAGGAACGCGCCGAAGCATAGGTGGCCAGATATTCGGGCAAGGACGGTATGCCCAATGCGCTGATATCCAGCCCGGCCAAACCGCGCATCGCGCCGGGCGGCGTGAACCACGCCAGACAGTTGTACGCAAAGTCGGCAAGCGGATCACCCAGGGTCGACAGCTCCCAGTCCAGCAGGGCCCGCACTTCCAGCGTCTCGGCATCGAAGATCAGGTTGTCGAGCCGGAAGTCACCATGGACCAGCCGGGTTTCCGAAACAGCGGGAATGTGGGCGGGCAACCACTCCATCAAGCGATTCATGGCCTCGATCGGTTCGATCACCGATGCCTGGTATTGCTTGCTCCAACGGCCGATCTGTCGTTCGAAGAAGTTGCCGGGTTTGGCGTAATCGGCCAAACCGATCGTTTCCGGGTCCAAGCCGTGCAAAGCGGCGATCGTGCGATTCATGCCCTGGAACACGATCCGACGCTGCTCCGGCGCCAGATCCGGCAGGCGTGGGTCGAAGAACACCCGGCCGGGCACGTGGGCCATCAGGTAGAAAGCAAATCCGAGGACCGATTCGTCTTCATTCAGATGCACCGGCCGTGCGACCGGAACCGAGCTACCGAACAGCGCGCCGATCACGCGATACTCGCGTTCGATGGCATGCGCCGACGGCAGCAGCTTGGCGACCGGACCCGGTTTGCAGCGCATGACCCAGTCGGCATGGGCAAGCCGGAGTCGGTACGTCGGATTCGATTGCCCGCCCTCGAATCGATCGATGGCCTCGATCCGGCCACCGTCCGGGCATTTGGCATCAAGGTGGCGCTGCAATGCGGCGCGCAGTTCGGGTGATGCGACGAGATCAACAGCCATGGAGCGCTCCGGCGCGGCAAGGACGTCGAGTGTATTGCGAACCGGCGGGCCGTCTGCAGGTCCTTTGGAAAGCTTTTTTGCCGGCTCGCCCCCGCTTTGCAATAATCCCCGGCCCAACTACCGATCGGCAGGCCAAAGAGTCTGTCGACGAAACGACCTGAATCGTGAGTCCAACCCACCCGCTGTGCGTCGCCGTCATCGGCGATGTTGTTCCGAATGACCTTTTGACCCGCCTGCAAGCAGACTTGCCGGCGGAGAGCATTCGTGTGCAGGTGGTTGGCCCGGCCGGTCCGGAAAGCGCCTGGCACCGACTGGTCAGCGCCCGCCGCGGAGCCGCTTTGGTTGAGGAGCTGCGAACCGAGTTTGGCCCGGCCGACATCCTTCTGGTCGACACCGACGTCGTTTGGCCCGAATCCGCTTGGGCGCGGTTGTCCTGGGCACTCGTGAACGGCGCAACCCCGTCGATCCTGTCGCCGCTGGCCTGTTCGGAACCCGCCTTGTCGCCACTGCCTGCCGGTTCGACGTTTGCCGGTGATCATGCTGCGCTCGACACCGCACTGTGCTGGCGCCAGCCGCGCGAATTGATCGACCTCAATGTGGTGTCGCCGTGCTGCAGTCTGTGGCCTGCCGGAGCCGACGCAACGAGTCCCCGCAAGGCGCTCGCGTTCTTGTTCGTTGATCGCCGGAATACCCCTCTGCACGGCGCACGCCTGCCTCGTGACTTGCGTGATGCACCCCCCGAGAACGCGCTGGCTCCGGTTCGAGCCCGCTGGCAATCGCCGGATCCGCGGCTGTCGGGTTTCCCCGGGTTTGATGGCCGCCGAGTTTTGCTGCATATCCTGCATGGCTGGGGTGGTGGCGCTGCCGCTTTTGTACGTGATGCCGCAAAGGCCTGCCCCGACGAACACCACCTGATCCTGCAGAGCCACGGCGATGTCGGTCGAAAAACCTATGGTGAAACGCTCAGTCTTGCCTGGGTCACACCGGACCGGTTCATCGAACTGGCGCGTTGGCCGGTGCTGCCGGTCATTGCCGATACAACCGAAACCCATGCCGCGTATCGACTTCGACTCGCGAGTGTCTGTCGGGACTACGGTGTGTCGCGGGTGCTCGTGTCGTCGTTGATTGGCCACAGCCTGGACGCCCTGTCCACGGGTTTGCCGACTGTTGTGGTCGCGCATGACTATTACCCGGTCTGGCCGGTCCTGCACGAACAGTTCGACCGCCCTGAACTCGATGCCAGTGAATCGGCAATGGCGCAATCCCTGGCCACCCATGTGCATCCGTTCTCACCCAGGTCCGCCTCCGGGTGGATCGCGTTGCGCGATGCCTACATCAACCGCATCAACACGAACCAACTGGCCATGGCAGCGCCCAGTGAAGGCGTCTGCCGGAACCTGCGGCGCATGGCGCCCGCATTGCCCGCCATCACCCGGATCGGCCACGGCTTTCGTCCGTTCAAGCGCGCAGGCTCGATCACGCCGCGCAGTGGGAAGTCTCTGCGAATTCTCGTTTTGGGTCGCGTGAACGGCGGCAAGGGCGAAGTCTTGCTCGACGGCTGCATCCAGAACCTGACGTCGGAACACGAGTTGTGGCTGGTGGGCTGCGGCAAATCCGGAGAACGCTGGTTCGGCCGCAGCAACGTCCATGTCCTGCTCGACTATGAGCGCGAGGAGTTGCCGGCCCTTCTGGAGTCCATTCAACCCGATCTGGCCTTGATGCCAGTGTCGGTGTCGGAGAGTTTCAGTTTTACCTTGAGTGAGTTGTGGGCGCTTGGAATCGTGCCGGTGGCAAGTCGTCTTGGCAGTCTCGCCGAGCGTATCGAACACGGCTCGACCGGCTGGCTGTTCGAGC
>JBEIPT010000327.1:0-4457 GCA_040376895.1 Lysobacteraceae bacterium
CCGGAATCAACCCCTTCGGCCGGAATTCCCAAATCGACCGCTTGCCGCACCGCGACATAATCGACACGAAAACCGGCGCCACTCAGGCGATCCGCGGCGGCACTTTCAACCAGTTTGATTTTTCGACCAGCTCGAATCGAATCCGCGACCGCGACCAAGGTGCGATGGATTTCGGCAGCCTGCTCACGCTCGGCAGGACTGAGGTAGGCATTCCGCGAGCTCATTGCCAGTCCGTTTTCTTCGCGCACGGTGTCGCCGACGGCAATGTCGATCGGAAACGACAAGTCCTCGACCATCCGCCGAATGACCAGAACCTGCTGGAAATCCTTGCGACCGAACCATGCGACGTCCGGTTCAACCATGTGGAACAGGCGCGCGACCACCGTTGCCACACCGGCAAAATGACCGGGCCGGAATGCCCCGCACAAGCCTTCGGAAACCTCGGGAACAGTCATCGTCACGGTACGTTCGATGCCGAGCGGGTACATCGTCGCCACCGTCGGTGCGAACAGGACACCACATCCGGCACGCGCCAAGCCAACCTGATCCTGTTCGAGTGTTCTCGGGTAGTTGCCGAAGTCTTCGTTTGGCCCGAACTGCGTGGGATTCACGAAGATGCTGGCGATTACGGCATCGGCATTCTCGCCTGCGGATTCGACGAGCGAAAAATGGCCACGATGGAGATTGCCCATCGTCGGTACAAAAGCGACACGCTTGTTGGCGGCGCGCATGCGCTTGCGCCAGGCGCGGAGGTCGGCAAGGCTGGTCAGGGTCAACATATCGCGTCAGTAGGAATGTTCAGCATCCGGAAAGCTGCGCGTGCGCACCGCTTCGCAATAGGCATTGATCGCCCCCTGGATCGAGCCCTGCCCTTCCAGGAAATTGTGGACAAACTTGGGACGGCGACGGGTGGCAATACCGAGAATGTCATGCAGGACCAGAATCTGCCCATCACAGTCGACACCGGCACCAATGCCGATCACCGGCACTTGTGATTCAGCGGTGACCTGAGCGCCCAAACTGGCCGGCACACACTCGAGTACCAGCATTGCAGCGCCGGCAGCCTGAACGGCACGCGCATCGGCACGCACTTGTTCGGCAGCCGGATCGGTTCGTCCCTGCAATTTGAAACCGCCCGTCTTGAGCACGGACTGTGGCGTCAGGCCAACATGGCCACACACCGGGATATCGCGTGCAACCAGATATTCGATGACCGGCAGCATCACGCCGGCACCTTCGATCTTCACCATCGCCGTGTTGCCTTCGGCAATCAACCGCGCCGCATTTCGGTAGGCCGTTTGCGGATCCGGGCAACTTGCGAAGGGCATGTCGGCAATGCGCAGGGCACGACTGGAACCGCGCGCGACAGCCTGACAGTGATAAAGAATGTGGTCGACCGTGACTGGCAATGTACTGCGATGGCCCTGGACGACCATGCCCAACGAATCGCCGATCAGGATCACGTCGACTTTGGCGATGTCCATCAGTGCGGCCGTACTGGCCTCATAAGCAGTCAGCGCAACGATTGGCTGACGCTCGGCTTTCATGCGAGCCAATTCCAGCACGTTCATTGGCGTCGAACGCAGTTCGCGGGGTTCGGCGTACATGGGGAGTTCGCTGCCGGATGGGTCTTCGAATTTAGCAGGCACCGTCGTGACACTGCCAGCCATGATCGTCCCATGGCTTTACGGACCGCCGCTCGGCTTCCGGGAGTGCTGCCCAGAACTCTTGAAGTGCGCGTCCGTCCGGCCATCGAGCCTGCGGGTCCAGCGTCAGCCAGGGAGCCAGCACAAAATTCCGCTGCGTCGCTCGGGCGTGCGGCAGCGTCAGTTCGTCGATCTCGAGCCGACGGGTACCAAACAGGATCAGATCCAGATCAATGATCCGCGGACCGTTTCGCTCTGCCGTGCGAATCCGCCCCATGGACCGCTCGATGTGCTGCAGCGCCGCCAGAAGTTGCAGCGGCGACATGCTGCAGAATCCGGATGCAACAGCGTTCGCGAAATCAGGTTGCTCTGCCTGCCCCCACGGCGGCGTTCGATGGACGCCGGAGAGATGCCAATCGAATGTCTGGTCGACCCGGCACAGCGCGGCGAACGCAAGCCGCACTTGCTCGGCCGGCCCCGACAGGTTGCTGCCGAGGGCCACGATGACCGGTTCGGACGATTTGCTCATCCAGCCGAAGGACCAGCCTTGGGTTTGCGACGGCGACGACGGCGACGCTTTTTCGGCGCACCGGTTTCGGTCGCGACGGCATCCTCATTCGCTTCGTCGATGCCGTCCGATCCGGCTTCCGCTTCTTCACCTTCATCAATCTCGCCGACCACGGCCGGCGCAGCAGATTGCTGGCGGATCATCGCTTGCCAATAATCGACTTGCGGCTGCAGACCCGGCTCGAATGCGGCACGCAACAGCAGGAAGTCGAACGCAGCCCTGAACTTGGGTTGCACGGTCATCCGCGAGGAACGTTTCTTGCGCGTGGCCTCAAGGCGATCCTACAGCGCCCAGATGTCGCTCATGGGCACACTGAACCGCTTCGGCAACGCCATACGTTTGACCTGGAGATCAAGTATCCGATCGCCGGCAATGCGCGTGGCCTCGTTCGCGTTTTGCGCAGGCAGCTTCTTGCGAACCTCGACAAGCCAAGGCCACAACAGGGTCGCGAACAGGAATGCCGGGCTGACCGGGCGACCGTCCAGCACACGCTGATCGGTGGCCTGCAGAGTTGCCTCGATCATCTGGCGGGCACCCGGAGTCTTGGCCACTTGATCGGCGACTTCCGGAAACATCACCTTGAACAGACCGTGTTCGGTCAACTGGTGGAAACTCTTGAGGCCATGGCCGCTCATGAAGAGCTTGATGCACTCGTCGAACAGGCGAGCCGGTGACGCAGTGAGAATCAATGCGGCGTTGTCGTGCATTGCCTTGGCGGACGAAGCCTCAACCTTGAAATCCAGTTTGGCGGCCAGACGGCAGGCACGCAGCATGCGCACCGGATCTTCTCGGTAGCGCTCGACCGGCTCGCCGATCAGACGCAGCAGGCGTGCTTCGATGTCGGCATGTGCCCCCACATAATCGCGCACCGAAAAATCTTCGATGGCGTAATACAACGCGTTGACCGTGAAATCACGGCGCACCGCATCCTCTTCGATCGATCCATAGACGTTGTCGCGCAGAATGCGGCCATTGAGCACCTCGCGGTCACTGCCGCCCTCGACATCGTCGTCACTGGCACTGCCACGGAACGTCGCAACTTCGATGATCTCTTCACCGAAATGGACATGCGCCAGCCGGAATCGCCGACCGATCAGTCGACAATTGCGGAACAATTGTTTGACCTGTTCAGGATGTGCATCGGTCGCAATGTCGAAATCTTTCGGCGTGACCTCCAACAGCAGATCGCGCACGGCGCCACCGACGAGATACGCGTGATAACCCGCGTCGCGCAATTTGTAGAGCACACGCAGTGCATTCGGGCTGATCTGACGACGCGAGATGTTGTGCTGGTCCCGGCTCAGAACCTTCAGGCCCACTGCAATGCGGGCACGGCGCTCGGCGACGTTTTCGGGCCGATCAGTCCGTTCAGGCGGCGCGGAAGTCGGCTTTCCGCCGAAAACGCGGTTGATCCATTTTTTGATCATCAGTTCATGTTCTTGTAGAAGTTGCGATGGTGCGCCAAGGGCCGGGTTCGCGGCAAGCGAACATAGTATGCCCGGGCCGGCAAGACAGCCGACCCCGGATCCAACCCCAGGCAAAGAAGCCGATTATGACGGCTTGTGCGGAAAAAGGCGCTTGCTATACTAGACGACTGCCACGCTCCCATCGTCTAGTGGCCTAGGACATCGCCCTCTCACGGCGAGAACAGGGGTTCGAGTCCCCTTGGGAGTACCACACCGGAAGCCTGCGGCCCATGCCCTTCGTCGTCACCGAGAACTGCATCAAGTGCAAGTACATGGACTGCGTGGAAGTGTGTCCGGTGGACTGCTTCCATGAAGGCCCGAACTTCCTGGTGATCGATCCGGACGAGTGCATTGATTGCACCCTCTGCGAACCGGAGTGCCCGGCAAAAGCCATTTATTCGGAAGACGACGTCCCGGCCGGCCAGGAAGGGTTCATCCCGCTGAATGCCGAGTTGTCGCGTGCGTGGCCGGTCATCACCGAGCGGAAAGAACCGCCAGACGATGCCAAGGAATGGGACGGCAAGCCGAACAAGCTGCCGTTGCTCGATCGCGGCTGAGCGGGAATCCCGCTGCGGAAGCCGATTCCGCGCTGCAAATCCGACTCTTTACTCGTGACTCTCAACCGCAGCGGCTCCTTGTGCTTCGCAGGGCGAAGCACAAGAGCGACGTGTTTGCCTAAACCCCTCCCAACCCTCCCCGAACATCGGGGAGGGCTATGGCCAGTCCGATGTTTCGTCGCAGCTCCTACAGGTTGATGGCCTGAGGAACGCTCGTTTC
>JBEIPT010000172.1:0-7657 GCA_040376895.1 Lysobacteraceae bacterium
CCGGTGGTGCCGGTGGTGCCGGTGGTGCCGGTGGTGCCGGTGGTGCCGGAGCCGCTGGTGCGGCTGTTGCAGACGCTGGGTGAGCCGGAGTAGCCGGAGTAGCCGGAGTAGCCGGTCTTGTTGCAGCACGCGAGGTTTCGAGCGGCTTTTCTTGAGCCTTGGTCGGGATCAACAGCGATCCGCCGATGATGCCGCCGATCAGGGCCAGCTGGCCCAGCCGGGAAACGGGACGTTCCTTGTTCATGATCAGACTCCTGTTCAAGAGGTGTTGCACGCGGGCCAACAGGCCGCTGTCGGTGTTCCACATGGCCATGGCCAATTCGGGGTGTTGCGGGTATCGCTTCTGTTCGGCGCAGGCGAGCAGCGCTCGCGCCAGCGGCTCACCGTCACCGAGGCAACGAGCCGCCAGGGCATCGGCCTGCAGTTCGGCGAGGGCATTCAACTCGGCACGCAAGCTGCGAGACCAGGGCGTCCACCAGATGCGTGTGAGCGCCAGGCTCAGCAATCGCCACATCGGGTCATGTCGGCGCAAATGCGCCAATTCATGGGCGAACATTGCGCGGCGGGCATCGGCGTCGGTCAGAGCCGGCACCCAGCCTGGAATCCGCAAATAGGCCAACGGCACCAGGCTCGGGCTGTGCCACCAGGGATCTTCGCGGAGCTGCGGCGGCCGCACCTGCAGCGCCTCGGCGAGCTCGGTGACCTCGTCGACGACGCGGCGGTCGGTCAGTCGAGGCAGAGCTGCGGTGAGACGGTTGAGTCGCCAGGCGTTGGTCAGCAGCCCACACAGAACGAGCAAAATCCAAGCCACGACGATGGTCTCGGCTACTTGGCCGATGGCGGGTAAGGTCCACTCGGCTCGTTGGAAAGTCGGCAGTGTGGCCAGCGGTCTGGGCGCCGCACCGGGCAACAGGGCAGGTGGGTGGCGGGCGGGTCGTGATGCGGTGGAGTGGGCCTGTGGCTCTGGTCGAACTGCTTTGGCATCTGCAGCCGGCGCAAGAACCGAAGCGCTGGCCGCGGTTGCCTCAATCGCGACGAATCGAACCGATTCAGGCCAACACCAGGCCAGTGAGCCGACCAATACCGGTGCAATCAGCACCGCGCGTGCAAGCCATTCGCGATCCCGTGGCGTTCGCTCGCCAACGCGCGCAAAGCGACCATGTGCCCAATACATCAGAGCCGACAGCATCCAGATGCTGCAGAACCACAGCAGCAAAGCAGGGATCTCAGACATGGTCGGTTCCTTTCTGGTTCAACAGCTCGCGGACCTTGTCGAGATCGCCATCTCGTACGTCACGTTCGCGCACCAGGTGTGCGACCAGCTCCTTGGCGTCACCGTCGAACAATCGGGTTAGAAACTCCGACACCATCGAGCGTTTGACCTCGGTTTCGGCCACGGAAGCGCGATAGACCAGGTGTTTGCCGTCCTTTCTTGACTGAATCAGGCCACGGCGTTCCAGGCGGCTCAGCATCGTTCCGACCGTCGTATGAGCCAGATCACGAGAATCGGCAAGGCTCGCAACGACCTCCGCCGTACTGGCCTCACCGCGTTGCCAAATGGCGCGCATGATGGACAGTTGCAGGCCGCTGAGCTGGCCGAGGTCTTCGGTTTCCGGGTGAGTCATGGTGCGGGCTCCATACATACGACAGCTGTCGTACTACATTTGTAGGAGATGGCGCCGGATCAAACAAGAGGCCGGAAGTCATGGCCACTGGACAGATGGGTCACCGCGTGAGGCACGGGCAGATTCGCCAAAGCAATCGTTATAACCGGCACCTTGACGGCGGCGAAAGATGCGTGCGACCTTCGGGGCATGATGCAGCACAGCAGCCAATCGATCGAATCTCCGCACGCACTGGGTTTCCAGCCGGCGCGGGTATCCGCACGAATTCTTGGCCTCCTTCTTAGCCTTCGCACATCGCGGGGTTGGTTGGTGCCGTAGTCGAAACAAACGCACCGGATCACCAGAACCCCGCACCGGCAACGAGGCGGGGTTTTTCTTTTGGGAGTTGAGGAAAGCATGACTGAGCGACTGATCATTTTTGATACCACTCTGCGCGATGGCGAGCAGAGTCCCGGCTGCACGCTCAACCGCATGCAGAAGCTGCGTATGGCCGACACTCTGGTGCAATTGGGTGTGGATGTCATCGAAGCGGGCTACCCGAACGCATCGCAGGACGACTTCGACGCTGTCCGTGCCATCGCCACACAGTCTCATGGCATTACCGTGTGTGGCCTGGCCCGCTGCAACGAGTCGGACATCGAGGCGGCTGCCAAGGCAATCGAGCCGGCGGCCAGCGGACGGATTCACGTCTTCATCGCGGCCAGCCCCATCCATCGCGAGATGAAACTCAAGATGACGCGGGCCCAAGTGCTGGAGCGTGCCATCAAGGGTGTGCGTCAAGCGCGTGCGCGCTGTGCCGATGTCGAGTTCAGCGCCGAAGATGCGACCCGCGCCGAACCGGACTTTCTGGTGGAGTTGTTTTCGGCGGTGATCGAAGCCGGAGCCCGCACGATCAATGTGCCAGATACCGTGGGATTCACGACCCCCAGTGAGTATCGCGAACTGATCGGGCTGCTGCGTCGGCAAGTGCGCGGTATCGAGCATGCGGTATTGAGCACGCATTGCCACAACGATCTGGGTCTGGCTGTGGCAAACAGTCTGGCGGGTGTTGAGGCCGGCGCGCGCCAGGTTGAATGTACCGTGGGCGGCATCGGCGAACGGGCCGGCAATGCTGCGCTGGAAGAAATTGTCATGGCGGTTCGTACGCGACCGGAGCGGTTTGGTGTGCACACGCGCATCGTCACGCCGAAAATCTACGGTGCCGCGCGAACACTGAGTTCGCTGATTGCCCAACCCATTCCGCGCAACAAACCGATCGTCGGCCAGAACGCCTTTGCGCACGAATCCGGTATCCATCAGCACGGCATGATTGCCGATCGCAGCACCTACGAAATCATGAAGCCGGAAGACATCGGCGTACCGGGTTCGCAGTTGATCCTGGGCAAACACAGCGGCAAGGCTGCCGTGCGCGATCGTCTGGGCCAACTTGGTTACGAGTTGCACGAAGACGAAGTCGAGCCGCTGATGGTGCGATACAAACATCTGGCCGATCGCAAGAAGGAAGTATTCGACGCCGATCTGGAAGCGCTGTATCTGGGCGTGGAACCGGGTGACGAACAACCCTGGACGCTCGCGAATCTGCATGTCACCACCGCGATCGGCAATACCGCCGAGCCAACCGCAAGCATCACGTTGCGCACGGCGGATGGCCATGTGGTTCGGGAAGCGGCCGTGGGTGATGGTCCGATCGATGCGATCGCACGGGCTATCGCACGGGCCACACAAGTGCCGTTCAAGTTGATCGACTACAACGTTCAGAGCGTGACGCAGGGTGGCGACGCCCAGGGTCGTGCCCATGTCCGTCTGACCGCAGATGGTCGCGAGTATCGCGGCCAGTCGGTCAGCACCGACGTCATCGAAGCTTCGGCACGTGCGCTGGTGGATGCGATCAATCGCATCGTATCGGTCAGCCAAGCCCGTCTCCGCAGTCTGAAAGCCACAGGAACCTGATTTTATGTCCGGCAAGACCTTGTTTGAAAAAATCTGGCAGGCGCATGAAGTGGAAGCAGCCGAGGCGGGTCGCCCGGCGGTGTTGTATGTCGACCTGCACCTCATTCATGAAGTCACCTCGCCGCAGGCGTTTGATGTGCTGCGCGCTCGGGGTATGACCTTGCGGCAACCTGGCCGTACGGTGGCGACGCTCGACCACTCAACACCGACCACACCGGCCGATGCCGAAGGCCGACACACCTACGCGGATTCGGCAACCGAAGCTCAGGTGCGGCAACTGGAGGCCAACTGCAGAGAGTTCGGCGTGACCATTCACGGCTACGACTCACCGAGCCGAGGTATCGTCCACGTGATGGCGCCGGAGCTGGGATTGACACAACCGGGCATGACGATCGTCTGCGGTGATTCCCATACCAGTACCCATGGTGCATTCGGAGCTCTGGCATTCGGCATCGGTACGACCGAAGTGGGGCACGTGTTCGCCACCCAATGCCTGTTGCAGCAGAAGGCGAAGACGATGGCGATCGAAGTCGAAGGTCGCCTGAAACCGAATGTCGGTGCCAAGGACCTGATTCTGCACATCATCGGGCAACTGGGCGTTGCTGGCGGCACTGGCCATGTGGTCGAGTATCGCGGTGAAGCCATTCGTGCGCTGTCGATGGAAGGCCGCATGACGGTCTGCAACATGTCGATCGAAATGGGTGCCCGTGCCGGGTTGATCGCACCGGACGAGCAGACGTTCGCGTGGCTGCGCGGTCGTCCGAATGCACCGCAGGGCACGGACTGGAATCAGGCGGTGGCACGCTGGAAGCAGTTCGCGACCGACTCCGACGCACAGTTCGATCGGGTCGTCAGAATTGACGCCTCGGCAGTCGAACCGAGCGTGACCTGGGGAACGGATCCGGGCAAAGTGGTGGCGATCAATGGTCGTCTGCCCGAAGTTGCCGATGAAGGCATGCGCAAGGCGCTGGCATACATGAAGTTCGAGGCCGGCCAGTCGATTCATGGGGTGCCCGTGGACGTGGTGTTCCTGGGCAGCTGCACCAACTCGCGGTTGCCGGATTTGCAGGAGGCAGCGGCGGTGCTCCGTGGTCTGCGCGTGCATCCGAAGGTTCGCATGCTGGTCGTGCCCGGTTCCGAAGCAGTCAAACGTGAGGCCGAAGCGATCGGCCTCGACGAGGTATTCAAGGCAGCGGGTGCCGAGTGGCGGGAGCCGGGGTGTTCGATGTGCCTCGGCATGAACGGCGACATCGCGAAGCCGGGCGAGTTGGTCGTCAGTACCAGCAATCGCAATTTCGAAGGTCGTCAGGGCAAAGGTGTGCGCACGGTCTTGGCCAGCCCGGCGACGGCGGCCGCGGCAGCGATTGCTGGCGTGATCGTCGATCCACGTTCGTTCCAGGAGGTCGCAGCATGAACCCGTTGACTCAGATCACCGCGCGCCCGACGGTGCTCGACATTGCGAACATCGATACCGATCAGATCATTCCGGCTCGTTTTCTCACCACGACCACGCGGATCGGCTTGGGTAAACACGCTTTCAACGATTGGCGATACCGAGCCGATGGCTCGCCCGATCCCGACTTCGTATTGAACCAGGGCGAAGCAGGTGATCGTGTATTGCTGGCCGGGGACAACTTCGGTTGCGGCTCGTCCCGTGAACACGCGCCGTGGGCGCTGCTGGATGCCGGGATTCGCGCGGTGGTCAGCACACGTATCGCTGATATCTTTCGAAACAACGCATTGAAGAACGGTTTGCTGGCGATTGTCGTGAGTCCCGAACAATGGGCTTCGCTGCATGCACAAACCGCGACGCAGTGGGCGATTGACCTTCGCGCCGAAACCATTCGGGCCGGTGCGGTGACCGTGCCGTTCAAGATCGACGCGTTTGCGCGGGCCTGCCTGCTCGAAGGTGTGGATGAACTCGGTTACCTGTTGAAGCGAACGGATCTCATCGACCAGTTTGAGCAAGGGAGGGCTGCATGAGCCGTCGTATCGTCGTCCTGGGTGGGGACGGAATCGGCCCGGAGGTGACCTCTGCGGCCGTTTCAGTCTTGAAGGCGATCGACCAGCGCTTTGGCCTGGGTCTGACCTTTGCCGAGCATGCGTTTGGTGGTGCAGCGATCGACGCACACGGCGAGCCCCTGCCTGCAGCGACGCTGGAAGCTTGTCGAGGCGCTGATGCAATTCTGCTCGGTGCGGTGGGTGGGCCGAAGTGGGCCAAGGTAGCGGTAGACATCCGCCCGGAGGCAGGCTTGCTTGGCTTGCGGCAGGCCTTGTCGCTGTATGCAAACGTGCGCCCCCTGAAAGTGCATGACGCACTGCTGGATGCATCACCGCTGAAGCGCGAACGGATTCAGGGCACCGACCTGGTGGTCGTGCGCGAACTGACCGGCGGCATCTACTTCGGTCGCAAACACCGTGACGGGGATGCCGCAATCGACGAGTGCCGTTACACCGTCGCCGAAATCGAGCGTGTGACGCGTCAGGCCGCAAAACTGGCTCGTCAGCGCCGGAGACGGTTGACCTCCGTCGACAAGGCCAATGTGCTCGAGACATCGAGGCTTTGGCGCGAAACCGTCACGCGCGTGATGGCGACGGAGTTCCCCGATGTCGAAGTCGAGCATCTGCTGGTCGACGCCATGGCGATGTATCTGGTCAGCAAACCTCGCGAGTTCGACGTGATCGTCACCGAGAACCTGTTCGGGGATGTCCTCACGGACGAAGCAGCGGCGATTGCCGGTTCGTTGGGCGTCATGCCCTCCAGTTCTTCCGGCGATTCCGGTCCGGCACTGTATGAGCCCATTCACGGTTCGGCGCCCGACATCGCCGGGCTCGGTGTGGCCAATCCGATGGGCACGATCCTCAGTGCGGCGATGATGTTGCGCCACAGTTTCGGGCTCGAAGCCCCGGCGCAGGCCATCGAACAGGCGGTCGCAGCGACCATCACGGCCGGCACGCTCACGCGGGATCTGGGCGGTAGCGCCGATACTGCAACCGTGACTGCGGCGGTGATCGATGTGTTGTCCGCAGTGAGTGCCCAACAGGCAGCATAGGCAGATTCGGGAACGCATTGGGGAGCAGGCTCGGGAACAAGCGATTCGCCGAATTGCTGCGAGCGAAAATCCCGGCGACGGCACCCATCGTCGCCGGGGTTAACTTTCGTGCCCCGCTTTTTTTTCGATGAGCGGGAATTTGCGCGTGCTGGCAGACTCGCTTCACCAATCAGAGTTCGGGGTGTCCGATGAAGCCTATGAAGCCAATGTATCGCGTGCTCCCCGTTGCGGCTTTGGTCCTGGTCGCGCTTGCGGCCTGCACCACCACGCAGGACCGCTCCGTGCCCGCCTCGGATGGCGAGGCCTCGCACCATGGCACACGTCACGACGAGCCCGGCGAGGCCAACGAATTCTATGCGCGCAAGCGTCTGGCGCCGGGTATGCAGGAGCTTCCGGTCGAACGACTGCTCGCGGGTTACGAACAGATGAAGCGCATGGATCAGTACTCCTCGGCCACGGGGCAGCGGTATTCGAGCGCGCTGGACGCCTATTCGCGAGCACCCGATGCCGTGCTGGCAGCCTGGTCGGAACTTGGCCCGGGCAACGTGGGTGGACGCACGCGCGCCATCGTGATTGATCCGGTGACACCGGCCACGATGTATGCAGGCGGTGTTGGTGGTGGTGTCTGGAAAACCACGAATGCGGGCGCGAACTGGGCGCCAGTCAGCGACACCATGGCCAACATCGCCGTGGTCTCCCTGGCGATGGACCCGACCAACCCGGCCGTCCTGTATGCCGGTACCGGCGAAGGCAGCTTCAACATCGACGCGATTCGCGGCGCCGGCATCTTCAAGTCGACCGACGCCGGCGCGAGCTGGACCCAACTTGCGGCCACGACCGGAAGCAATTTTCACTACGTCAACGATTTGATCGTGGCGCCCTCGAACAATCAGGTCGTGGTCGCTGCCACCAACACCGGCATCTTCGTGAGCACTAATGGTGGAAACAGTTTCACCCAGCGCTCGACGGACATTCGTTGTCTCGATCTTTCGGTGACGACGATCACCGGCACCGATACCTGGCTTGCCG
>JBEIPT010000284.1:0-5094 GCA_040376895.1 Lysobacteraceae bacterium
ATATTGGTACGCCGGATCTTGATTGCAGCAATCCAGCAATCGACAAGAAGACCGAAATCGGTGATCAAAAAATATATGCGTCCCAAACTCCAGAGAAGCTGCAGCAACTCAAGATTACGGTCACTGAGGCCCGCGTTGAATCGACGAGAGGCAAAATTTCGGGCTCCGATGATGATGGAGAGCAACCTCTCACTTACAGAGACTTTGTCACGCGAGAAGAGGAAGTACAGCACGTGCCAACGGTTGCACTCCGTGTCGTCGATGGCTGGCTCGTCGGGAGTAACCGGGGGGAGTGGGGCGGTGAGTTGGCCTTCCGTTCCGACGATGGAGCTTCACGATTGCTGCGTAGCGAAAACGTTGAAGACATTCATATCCTTGGCGGCCGGATTATTGCCTTAACCGGTCTGGCTCACATGGGTTCGAACACTGGAGACGTCTACTCCTTGCATAAGGGTCCAACGGGCGAATGGTCGGCAAGACCCTGGCGAGGGCTGCCCGGCGCGCCGATGTCGTCGTGGCTGACCGAGTCGGGCGAAGTGCTCATCAACACGGCCAATGGCGGTACCGTGCTGTTGCACCCTTCAGGCACATTCCGTGTCGCGCCTTGCCTTGATCCGTGAAGTGGCGGTTCGCAAGGGAATGTATGCCGAAGTATTCATCGTCAAATGTCATTCGGGATCCAGCACATGATCCATCCGGAGACGAGGGCTTACAACGCGCGTCAGGAGCCGTGCTACCGCGATGTCTACGATGTCCTGGCGACGGTGATCGATCAGACTCTGACGGACAGCGAGAACAGGATATGGCACGGACATCCGGTGTGGTTCCTGTCCGGCAATCCGATTGTCGGCTACAGCCTGCAGAAGCCCGGCGTCCGGCTGATGTTCTGGAGTGGCGCAGATTTCGACGAGCCCGCCCTGAACGTGATCGGCAAAAAATTCAAGGACGCGTCGGTGTTCTTCAAGGCGGCAGCCGAAGTGCCCGAGGCCGACCTCCAGCGGTGGCTGGTGAAGGCCCGTGAGATTCAGTGGGACTACCAGAACATCGTCCGTCGCAAGGGTCGATTGGAGCGGCTGACGCAGGATTGACGGAATCCTGGGGGGTGCCATCGGCAGACTTTTCGTGCATCATCAAACTGATCCTTGAGGATGTCCCATGAGCCCAAAGCAGGTTTCGCGCGTTTCGACCACGCTGTTTCTGACCGCCGCGATGGTCGCCTCGGCTGCGCTGGCTGACGAGGTTCGCCCGGTGCGGATCGCAACACACGAACAACCCGATCTGGATGCTTGCCTGTCGACGGCTCGTGTCGTGGAAACGGGCGGTACGGTTCGGGCGGCGCCATCCGAAACCGCAGCGGTTACCGATGAGTTGATTGCAGGAATAGTGGTGTTTCTGTGTGATGCCAGCGCAGACGACGTCTGGGCCGGAGTGGTGTATCCACAAACGGACGATCAGGACTGCGGCCTTGGCTCGGGGGTCGAGTCACCGAAGGCTTACGACGGCCCGTGCAAGTCCGGTTGGGTGCTTGCCGAACGCGTGCCCGTCGAGGCGGGCTGATACACCTCAACCGGGCTCTGCTCAGCCCGGTTTTCTGCAAAGAAACGGTGGTCGTTAGAGTGTGCCGAGCCCTTCTGCCTGACCACCGGGACCCACTTCCAGCAAACGCAGCGTGTTGGTTGCACCGTGCTGCTCCATGTGGTCGCCGCTGGTAATCAGCACCCGGTCGCCGTCGTTGAGCAGGCCCAGGCCGAACAGGTGCTTGATCGCTTCGCGCGCCGCCTGTCGGCCCGGAAGACCGCGACTGTCGAAGTTGATCGGCACCACATCGCGCATCATCGACATGCGACGACGTGAGGGTTCGTGGCGAGACAACGCGAAGATCGGTACCTGCGCGCGGAAACGCGAGAGGTAACGTGCGGTGCCGCCGGATTCGGTCAGCGCAATGATCGCGCGAACCTTGGTGTGTTCGGCGAGGAACATGGACGCCATGGCAATGGCCTGGTCCACGCGCTGCAGGTTGCGTGGTGCTTTCTCGAAATCGGTGTCCATTTCGAACTGACGTTCGGCACCGAGGCAGATGCGCACCATCGATTCGACGGCCTTGATCGGGAACTGGCCGGAGGCACTTTCCGCCGACAGCATGACGGCATCGGTGCCATCGATCACCGCATTCGCGACGTCCAATACCTCAGCGCGTGTGGGGATGGGGTTGTCGACCATCGACTGGAGCATCTGCGTGGCGGTGATGACCACCTTGTTGCGGTCCAGCGTTTCGCGGATGATCTTCTTCTGCAGACCCGGCAATTCGGCGTCACCGATTTCCACGCCCAGGTCACCACGCGCGACCATCACCGCGTCGGACGCGTCGATGATCTCGCCGAGGGCGGTGATCGCTTCGGTACGCTCGATCTTGGCAACCAGATGGGGTCGTGCACCGGCGGCCAGTGCCAAGGCACGTGCTTCATGCATGTCGGCCGCCGAGCGGCAAAAGCTGACCGCCAGGAAGTCGGCATCGATCGCTGCGGCATCCTTGATGTGCTCGCGATCCTGATCGGTCAGTGCACCCAGTGACAGGCCACCACCGAGCCGGTTGAGTCCCTTGCGATTCGACAGCGCACCATCGGTCAGCACGATGCAGTGGATGGTCTGGTCCTCGATGCGATCGACGCGCATCGACACCAATCCGTCGTCCAGCAGCAGCGTGTCGCCGATCACCACGTCGTTCACCAGGCCGAGGTAACTCATCGGAACCTGATTGATGTCGCCGGGTGGCGCATCTGCCTTGCAGACCAGTGCGAATGCCTGACCGGCTTTCAACAGGACCCGGCCTTCGGCGAATTTTTCGATGCGGATCTTCGGACCCTGCAGGTCGACCAGAACACCCACCTCACGACCGAGTCGGTGCGCGATGTTGCGCACCGTTGCGGCGCGTTGGGCATGCTGTTCGGGAGCGCCGTGCGAAAAGTTCAGGCGAACGACATCGACACCCGCGCGGATGAGATTTTCGAGTACGCCTTCGGCATCCGTGGCCGGACCGAGCGTGGCGATGATGCGAGTGCGCCGCAACGGCGGCTTCAGGTGACTGGTCATTGGGCGCGCGCCTTCAGTGCGGCGACGGCAGGCAATTCCTTTCCTTCGAGGAACTCGAGGAATGCGCCGCCACCGGTGGAAATATAGGAAATGCCGGATTCAACATCGAACTTTTCAATGGCGGCCAGTGTGTCACCGCCGCCAGCCACCGAGAATCCGGTGGATGCAGCAATCGCGCGCGCCACGGCTTCGGTGCCGCCAGCGAACGCGTCGAATTCGAACACCCCGACCGGGCCGTTCCAGACGATCGAGCGCGCGCCGGCAATGATCGAGGCATAGTGTTTGGCGGTCTCGGGGCCGATGTCGAAAATCATGTCTTCGGGGCCTACGTCACCGGCAGCGATTGTCCGCGCTTTGGCATCGGCAGCGAAGCGGTCGCCGACGACCACATCGGTTGGCATCGGGATCGATGCGCCACGTTCGGCGGCGCGCGCCAGAATGCGTTTGGCCGTGTCGAGCAGATCGGGTTCGTAGAGGGACTTGCCGATCGGGAATCCAAGCGCCGCCAGGAACGTATTGGCAATGCCGCCGCCGACAATGAGCTGGTCGACTTTTTCGATCAGGCTTTCGAGCAGGGCCAGTTTCGTCGAAACTTTCGAGCCGGCAACAATCGCCAGCATCGGCCGTGCCGGCTTTTCGAAAGCATGGCCGAGGGCATCCAGTTCGGCGCACAGCAACGGGCCGGCGGCAGCGATGGCGGCGAAACGAAGCGCACCATGGGTGGATGCCTGAGCACGATGGGCGGTACCGAATGCGTCCATGACATAGACATCACACAACGCTGCGTACTTGCGCGAGAGGGTTTCGTCGTCCTTGCCCTCGCCAACGTTCATGCGGCAGTTTTCGAGCAATACGAGCTGCCCCGGCGCCACGGTGACACCATCTACCCAGTCGCGAACCAAAGGCACGTCGAACCCGAGATGCTGGCTCAGTCGGCGCGCGACCGGAGCCAGTGAATCCTCGGCGGTCCATTGGCCTTCTTTAGGGCGACCCAGATGAGACGTCACCATCACGGCGGCACCTTTTTCCAGGGCCAGGCGAATGGTCGGCAAGGCAGCCAGAATGCGTTGCTCCGCGGCGACTTCGCCGTGCTCGATCGGTACGTTCAGATCCTCGCGGATCAAGACGCGTTTGCCGGCGAGGTCGAGCTCGCCCATTCGTACAAATGCCATGGTGTCCTCCACAAGTCGGTCAAGCCGGCATCATGTCCAAGCCCGGCGAACTCGGCAAGGGATTTGTCCGCAATGGGACCGCCGCAGTGGGGGCATACGAATGCAGGACCGGGATCAGGTGGCCTCGGTCAACTGGCGATGTACCGCCGCATGTGGTCGATTTCCTGCTGTTGGGCCTCGATGATCTGCCGGACCAGGTCGCCGATCGACAACATGCCGACCAGTTCACCCTGCAACAGCACCGGCAAGTGACGGAACTTCCGCTCGGTCATGAGCATCTGGCAGGTGGTCAGGCTGTCCTCGGGCGAAACACTGACGACCGGACTCGACATGATTTCCCAGACCATGGTCTCGGCCGAGTTCCGACCCATCAGCACCACCTTGCGGGCATAGTCGCGCTCGGAGATGACGCCGACCAGCTCCGTGCCCTTGACGACACACAGGGCGCCGACATTCCGGTCGGCCATCTGCTGGATTGCGGCGAGTACGGGTTCATCCGGTCCAATACGCCAGACATCCGGGCCTTTGTGGGCAAGCAGATCGGCAACCTTGGCCATGACGACGGCTCCGGACGGTATGGTGACGCAAGTGTGCGCTTCACTCGGCAAGCCGGCAAGGGAACCTCTGAATAATTCAGAGGTTCCGTGCGATGCAGGGATGCATCGCCGCGATCAACGACGTAAGTCGTTGATTGTCGTGAGGCAAGTCCGGACCTGTGCCGGACTTCCCGTGTCCGAATAAGTCCAGGAGGGACTTATTCAGACCCTCCCACGCGGGATACCCCCCAAAAGAGGGATTCGCCAGGCGATTCGATGCGAGACACTGGCGTCGG
>JBEIPT010000439.1:0-3089 GCA_040376895.1 Lysobacteraceae bacterium
AACTTCAGTCTGGGCGTGGCGCTGCTGACCCGTTTGGTGCGTGAGGCGAGCAGGGCATTGGGTTCCCTGGCCGATGTCGAAATCGTCGAAACGCACCATCGCTACAAGCAGGATGCGCCGTCAGGCACGGCATTACATCTGGGGAAGGCGGTCGCGGAAGGTCGCGACGTCGTGCTCGAAACCGTGGCCGTGACCGATCGAGCTGCGTTGCAGAGTGCGCGTCAGCCCGGCGAAATCGGCTTTGCCAGCCTGCGCGCTGGAGATGTGGTCGGTGAACACACGGTGCTGTTTGCTCTGGAAGGTGAGCGTCTGACCTTGTCGCACAGCGCCGGCCACCGCGATCTGTTTGCGCGAGGCGCGCTCCGGGCCGCCGAGTGGATCATCGGCCGGCCGGCCGGGCTGTATCGAATGGAAGACGTGCTGGGCTGAAGGGTCGTCGTCAGACGGTATCCAGCCAGATCACACCGAAACAGGCTGCGACGAGCAGGACGATCAGGCCGAATCCGATCGCCACGCCCAAGGCCCATTCGCGCATTCGTTTGACCAGGAAAAAAATCTCCAGGCCCAGCAGAGCAACACTCGGGAACGCCATTCCCGCCAACACGACATACTCGGCGCCGCTTTCGTTGGCCGGATTGCCATACGCCCAGCCAATCGCGAAGACGAACAAGACAAACGTGATGCCGGCGCAGACGACCGGCAGCGTCATGCCAAGAATGAACTTCAGGACCGAAAACTGCGGTTTGGCTAAATCTGCGATCGGTTGTTGCGGCGGCTGGTAGGGGTCGGTCATGGCCTGACTCGCTGTGGCGTGACCAAGTGTATGGGTTACGGCCGGGCTTGTGCGAACTGCTTGTCCCGGAATCGGCCGCGGATTCATTTGCCGTCACGGAGACGGGCAAGCTAAAATCCCGAAGCTCCCAATCAATGGAATTGTCCGGGTGAACCGGACAACGAACCGACATGCCCAGCATTTCCCCGAAGCGCGTGCCCGCCCTCCTTGCCCTGGCGGATGGCACGGTGTTCCGGGGAGTGTCTTTCGGCGCTGAAACCGAGCGTGTCGGCGAAGTGGTGTTCAATACCGCGATGACCGGGTATCAGGAAATCCTGACCGATCCGAGTTACAGCCAGCAACTGGTCACCTTGACCTATCCGCATATTGGCAACACCGGCATCAACGAAGTGGATGCCGAATCCAGCCAGGTGCATGCCGCCGGCCTGATCGTGCGTTGTGCGACCGAAGGGTCGCGCCAGTGGCGTGCCACGCGCTCGCTCGGTGATTATCTGCGTGGCGCCGGGATTCCGGCCATTTCCGACATTGATACCCGCAAGCTCACGCGAATCCTGCGCGAACACGGTGCCCAGAACGGTTGTCTCGTGGCCGGTGCCGCGGCAACCGACGAAGCGGCAGCCATCGCGAAGGCGCGAGCTTTCCCGGGCCTGAAGGGCATGGATCTGGCCAAGGTCGTGTCGCGCACAGCGGTTGCGCCATGGACCGAGGGCACCTGGGAGCTCGATCTTCAGGCATTCCGCCAAGTGGATGCACGTTGGCATGTCGTGGCCTATGACTTTGGTGTCAAAGCCAACATCCTGCGGCTGCTCGCCGATCGTGGCTGCCGGATTACCATCGTTCCGGCCCAAACCCCGGCGGACGCGGTGCTCGCGCTGAACCCGGATGGTGTGTTCCTGTCGAACGGCCCGGGTGATCCGGAGCCCTGTGATTACGCGATCGCGGCGATCCGTGTTTTTCTCGAGAAGCGCCTGCCGCTGTTCGGCATTTGTCTTGGTCATCAGTTGCTCGGACTGGCTGCAGGCGCGCGTACCGTCAAGATGAAGTTCGGTCACCACGGTGCAAACCATCCGGTCGTGGACCTCGATTCCCGCAAAGTCATGATTTCCAGCCAGAACCACGGTTTTGCGGTGGATGAAGCCACGCTGCCTGCACATGTGCGGGCGACGCACCGTTCGTTGTTCGATGGGTCGCTGCAAGGGATCGAATTGACCAATGCACCGGCATTCAGCTTCCAGGGGCACCCGGAAGCCAGCCCAGGTCCTCGCGACGTGGAGGGCTTGTTCGACCGATTCATGGTGCTGATGGACAGCGCACGCGCGGCCGCCTGAGTAGCTCTGGCCGTCGGCGGTTCCGGCAATCCCGGCGTTTCCATCAGCTCCGACAAACCCAACAGTGACTGGCGTGCCAATCCGCGGCTTGCAGCGGAGCACTTTGCTGTCGATACTCCAACGGCGCGCCAGGGACGACTGCGCGTCCACTCCAAAGACGGGAAGCCCGGATGAATTATCACCACGCCTATCACGCCGGAAACTTTGCCGATGTGGTCAAACACATCGTGCTGGTCGCCCTGATCGAGTCGCTGAAGCAAAAGCAGACGCCGTTCCACGTCATCGACACCCATGCCGGCGCCGGTCGCTACGACTTGCTGCAGCCAGAAGCCCAGAAGACCGGCGAGTACCGTGACGGCATCGCGCGCCTGCTGGGCGTCGAGCGACTGCCGACACTGGTCCACGCCTATCTGAACCTGGTCCGCCTGCAGCAACCGCATACCGCCGGGTTTTCGGTCTACCCGGGAAGCCCTCAGATCGCCAGGCTGATGCTGCGTGACCAGGACAAACTCACTCTCTGCGAATTGCAGGAAGAGGAATCCATCGAACTGCGGCGCCTGTTCCGCGGAGATAATCGTGTGGCGGTGCATACCCGGGACGGCTACGAAGCCCTGAACGGCCTGGTGCCGCCGAAAGAAAAGCGTGGATTGGTCCTGATCGATCCGCCGTTCGAAGCTCAGGAAGACGAATTCAAGGTCATCCAGTCGACGCTGGCGCAGGCCCTGCTCAAATGGCCGACCGGGATCTATGCGATCTGGTACCCGATCAAGCTGCGGGCGCCGATCCAGCGTTTCCATCGAGCACTCCGCCAATCAGGCTTCCGGAAAGTACTCAACATCGAATTGCTGCTGCATCCGGACAATTCCGCGCTTCGACTGAATGGCTGTGGCGTGGCGGTCGTCAATGCGCCGTACCAGCTCGACCGCACCCTGGCCGGGATCATGCCCGTGCTCGCGGGCCTGCTGGCG
>JBEIPT010000313.1:0-4588 GCA_040376895.1 Lysobacteraceae bacterium
CAGCGCCTCGATCGATGCATCCACCCCACATCCACCGGTGAGCTTCATCACCTCGTCCACCACATCGCAGTTGTGGAAGTTGAGGGTTACGTCGGCACCCATCTGCTTGGCAATGGCCAGTCGATGGTCATTGCCATCGACGACGATGATTGTGGATGCCCCCAGCAAACGAGCGCCCGCCGTGGCACACAAGCCGATCGGTCCCTGGGCGAACACGGCGACCACATCACCGATCCGGATGCGGGCGTTCTCCGCGCCCTTGAAGCCGGTGGACATGATGTCGGGACACATCAACACCTGTTCGTCACTGAGCCCGTCCGGAATGGGTGCGAGATTGCCCTGAGCGTCCGGCACCAGGACATATTCGGCCTGGGCACCATCGATCAGATTGCCGAAGCGCCATCCCGCCGTCGCTTTGTAGCCATGAGCACCACAGCGACCGCTGCCGATCAGGTAGCTGCCATCCTGCGAAGCCACGCCATCCTGCGCCGCATAGGAGTTGAAATTCGGACAGATCGCGCCGGCAATGACGCGCTGACCTTCCTTGTAACCGGTGACGGCGCTGCCGAGTTTTTCGATCACCCCGACCGGCTCGTGGCCGATGGTGAGACCCTTGACCACCGGATATTCACCCTTGAGGATGTGGATATCGGTGCCGCAAATGGTCGTTGTGGTGATCCGGATCAAGGCGTCATTGGGACCTACGTCCGGAATGGCCTTATCGGCAAGTTCTATGCGCCCGCGTTCAACGAATACCGCCGCTCTCATCTTGGTCATACCCAAACCTCAGTTGAACCGAAGTTTCAAGGTTGGCCGTTCGAACGCTCATGGGTCTGTGCGGTAGCCGACGACGCATACATCAATTTGCATCAGATCCATTCAGGCCTCAAAGGTTGGGCGGACAGACGAGGATCCGATCAATCCAGTGCAACGAACCGATGATCACCGATCGTCGCGACCTCGCGCTTGCCTCGCCAGTTCGGGCTGACCCGTTGCCAGGCGTAGAAGTGCGACGCTCCGGGGACGAGATCGACCCGGTATTGGGCGGGCACCCGGTGAAGCGTCATGGCCGATTGCGCAACCCGGTAAGCACGGGCCCAGGCTCCGGCATCCCTGAATTCGTGGCCGGGATGGACCAGCGTCAACGCAAACTGTTTGGGCCGGGTCAGAACTTCGCACAGGGTTTGGCCATCGTTGCCCTGCTCCAGTCGACGGAATGCCACTTCAGCTACGGCCAGTTGCCCGAGGACGGGCTGGTCCCGCGCCTCGAGGTACAGGGTCGCGGCGAGGCAGGTCTGGTCGGCGACCGGGGTCGGCAACCAGTTGGCGATCATCAACAGCGTGGACAATTTCATGGCGGAACTCCGACAAACTTATGGCAAAACTGTGGCGGAACGGTGGCGCCCTTGCCTAGAGTCCGGGCTCTATCCGGTTCATCCGGGGTTCCGTTAACTGAAGCCCAGCTGGCCGAGATACCGGATTCGTTGTCGTCCGTTCGATGCATATGCCAGCTTTTTGGTGTTTTTCGCTGGATTTGACGTCATTTGCACGGAGCCTGAGAACCGGATCAGCCATTCAGGATTCACGGACCGGACCGCGCGTCGCGTGCCGTGCACGGATCCGGACAAATCCTTCGTATGTCCGTTCGGACCACTTGGATACCGAGAACCCATGAATTTTCCGCTGCACGCGTTTTTTGGCCTGCTGATATTGGCCTCGACCCTCACTGTTTCGACGACCCGTGCCGCGACGCTGCGTTGGCCCGGCCCTTCCGCACCCTGCACTTCTTCACTGCAGGTCTGTATCGATGGCGCCGCCGATGGCGACACGATCCTGGTGACGGATGCCGCATTCCCGATCACCGGCACGATAATGATCGCGAAGTCCCTGACGCTGTCGAGCGACTCAGGCGCTCGCGCCCGTTTCGAGAATGCGACGCTGTCGATTGTTGCCACACGTGCCGGCGGTCAGGTCACCCGACTCCGCAAGCTTCATCTCATCAACAGCGGAGTATTCGTGGCGATCGGCAACTCGAATTCTGCCGACGTGTTCGATCTGTCGATGTCGGAACTGCGCGTTTCGGGAGCCGGCAACACGGAGACGATTGGCATTTCGCCGGTCGGCACGAGTTCCGACAATCGGATATCGATCACTCACTCGCGACTGTCCGGGAATAGACTGGTGGAGGTCCCGAGTGGACTCCTCGATACGCGCCTGTCAATCAGCGCGCGAAACAACAACCTGCACATTTCACCGTCCACGATCTACGGCCTGTCGTGGTCATCAATGGATGGCGGCAGCCGCCTGGATTTTGTCGGCAATCGATGTGAGGGACTGACCAGCGATTTCGCCAGCTGCATGGACGTATCCACGGCCAGCACGTCGACCGGCAGTGGCCCGGCAGTCGTCAATATCGACCGAAACGTGTTTGTCGGCGTGTTGCGAGGCGTCGAAATCGGGGTCGGCGCAGTTGCGCTGACTACACGAGTGAGGAACAACTCCTTCAGTCGCCTCAACAATTCGCTCGTATTCTCCACACCCGGACCAGGCCAGATGGATGCGCGGGTGGCCAACAACCTTTTTGCCGAGGTCGACAACGCTATCGCCATTCCCGCAACGGGCTTGGCCAACCTCGTGCGCAGCCGCAACCTCTATTGGCAGCTGACCCATACACCGCCCCAGCCGCTCGAGGCGAATGCCGTGACTGGAGATCCCGACCTGGTCGGACCGTACGATCTCCGCCCCCTGCAGGCATCTGCAGCCAGAGATACCGCAGATCCGGCAGAGCTCGCACCCTTCCAGCCCGACCACGATGGGCTTTTGGGTTTTCGCGCCTCGGCTTCCGACATAGGCGCCTTCGAATGGAATGACGCCGCGACGTTTCCGTTCCGAGCCAGTACCGGCAATATCCTCGGCAACACGGTAACGTTGCCGCAGGCCTTCCTCGACGCAGGGTTGGGCGACAAAGGGCTTGTCCAGCGCACGATGACCGGCGGGAGCTCGATTCCGCCGATCGGCTCGAACCGACATCTAGGTCTGTTTCGTGCGGGTGACCATTTTGAATTGTTCGCTCAGGACCTGGGCACTTTTTCCACCACCGATTTTTTTGTTTTCCGACCCGGTGCCGGTACGTTCGCGCGTGACCCAGCATTCATCCATCGCGCCGTCGAATCGGGTGACTCGTCGAACAACGTGTTCGGCAACATCACGGAGATCGACGGCAGTCAGTTCCCTGCCGGCATGGGCCCATTGACCAGTTTTACGCCCCTGGTGTTCCAACGCTGGGACCCTCCGGGCAGCAGCGGCACTTACAACAACCACGCGATCGGCATCTATCACGCATCAGGGGCCTGGCGCGTGTTCAACCAGGATCTGGCGGCCATGCCGCATGGCGCCGGCTTCCACGTACTCGCGCCATCGCCATTCGCGGACTACGCATTCAAGGTGCGCTCGCCCGCTCCCACTGCCGAGATAGCACTCGATCACCCGCGCCTGAACGACAACCCGTGCACCCAGGTGCTGGTGAACGCCGCCTATGGCGATCCATTGGATCCGGGTTTCAGTGCAGCCTACATTCCCGCCGAATTGATCGTCGCCTACAACGACTTGGGCGACGGTGCAGGCGAATGGGTCGTCCGGCGAGGGGATGGCCTACCCTTTCCGGCATCGACCGTGCTTCACGTTTATGTCGACCCACAGTCCAGCCGGCATTGCCTTGAGGAACGCCCGTTCAACGACGGTTTCGAATGAACTTCAGGCCAACGCTTCGCCATGCCGGATCATCAGCCGGAAGCGGGTTTCGCCGCGCCACTCGTCGGCGATCGGTTGATACACGAGCCGCCATACGCCGCGCGGTAAGCGGCCTTGATACCCGGAGAACCACACGGCCCGAAAACGTCGCTGCGTCCGCGGATCGGTGAGCTGCAGACTGAGGTGTTTCTCTGCCATCACGCTGGATTCGGTGATGTCGAACTCGCCATCGAACAAGGGCTCAGGGAATCCCTGCCCGAACGGCCCGCCTTGCACCAACGCGAGTGCGGTATCGAGCGTCAGCTCGCTTGGCACGAGCGGGCCATCGGTTTCGATCACGGCGCCGAGCTGGCTGGCATCGATCCTCTTTAGGGCGAGTGCGCCCATGGCATCCCGGAACGTTTCGAACCGATCGCGCGCCAGCGTCAGTCCGGCGGCCATCGCGTGGCCACCGAACCGGGTCATCAATCCGGGGTGCAATGCATCCAGATCGGCGAGCAGATCGCGCAGATGGACACCCGGAATGGAGCGCGCCGAACCTTTCAGCTGATCCGGATCGTTGCTGTCGGGCGCAAACGCAAACACTGGGCGATGCAGTCGTTCCTTGATCTTCGACGCCACCAGACCGACCACACCCTGATGCCAATCCGGCTCGAACAGACACAGGACACGCGGCAAGCGCTCCGGCTCGGCTTCGAGACCGGCCAGCAACTGCAGCGCCTGCGTGACCATGTCTTCCTGAACACCCTGGCGCTCGCTGTTGATGTGCGACAGGCGCGTTGCCAACTCGGTGGCTTTGGCAGGGTCGTCGCACAAAAGGCATTCGATGCCGATCGCC
>JBEIPT010000529.1:0-2381 GCA_040376895.1 Lysobacteraceae bacterium
GATCATGCTGGCCGCTTCAAAATCCAGAATCGGGCCCATCCCTTGGATGGCCAGCCGCTTGCAGCGTGTTCTTCGCTCCTGGAAGTGGGTCATCGTGATCGCGCTGGTTTTTGGGCTGGCATTCCAGGGAACACGTGGTCTGTGGGAGCCCGATGAGGGCCGATATACCGGTGTTGCGCTGGAGATGCTGGGTAGTGGTGACTTCCTGACTCCCTATCGACACCACCACCACATCCATCCCACCAAGCCGCCGATGACCTATTGGGCAATCGCCGGCAGTCTTGCCGTGTTTGGGCATCACGAGTGGGCCATAAGATTGCCCTATGCCCTGGCGTTCGCGGTCACTGTGCTGCTGGTGTTCCTGATCGGACGCCGCCTGACACCGGAGCTGCCGGGTTTGCCCGCGCTCCTTTACGCCAGCATGTTGCTGCCATTTCTCGCGACGAACGTGGTGACCACTGACGTCTTTCTGGCCATGTTCGTGACCGCCGGTGCGGCGGCGTTGATCGCCACCGATGGCTCTCGGCAAGGTGTCCGGCTGATGTGGCTTGCGTTTGGCCTCGCCTTCCTGACCAAAGGCCCGCCTGCGTTGTTGCCCCTGGCCGGACTTGTGTTGGCTTATCGATGGTCGGGTCGACCGCTTCGGGACTTGTTCGACCCCCTTGGTCTGCTCGCTTTCCTCTTCGTCGGACTGTCTTGGTACGTACTCGTGGTCTGGCGGAATCCTGGCTTGTTGTCGTATCTGTTCCACGACGAACTGATCGCACGTTCGTTCTCTGCCCAACACGGCCGGATGCCGCAGTGGTGGGGTGGCTTGTACGTGTATGCACTGACACTGATCGTCGGCACCTTCCCCCATGGCTGGCATTTGCTGCGGCGATGGCAATCAGGCCCGTGGACTGGCCAAGGCCGGAGAAACTTGTCAGCTGAAGACAAGTGGCTCTGGGGTTGGCTGCTTGTTCCGTTGGCTGTTTTCGTTTGCGCCAGGTCACGGTTGCCCTTGTACCTGTTGCCGCTGTTTCCGGCATTTGCACTGTTGATTGCCCGTGGCTGGCTGGCAGAACCGGGCCGATTGAACCGGCGACTGGTGTGGATCCCGGCCATGCTGGTGGTCCTGATGGCCATTAAGGTTTGGGCCGCGTTCCTGCCGAGCCACAAGGATATGCGCTCACTCGCGGACGATATTTCGGCACGCGTTCCGTTCGCACCTCAGGAGCTGGTGTTCGTGGATATGCCACCGAAGTACGGCCTCGCGTTCTACTTTGGGGTCGAAGCGGAATGGCTTGATCTGGGCAGTAACCGCGACAATGTCTTCGACGATAGCCTGGCGAACGAGCTGATCGAAGAAGAGGGTCCGCGCCTGTATCTGGTCCCTCCTGAACGCGCCGAGGCGTTCACATCGCGAGCGCGCGAACTCGGTGAGGATCTCGAACCGTTTGGCGAGGTGCACGACTACCGCTTGTTCGGACTACGCCGAAAGAGCGATCACCTCAGGAACTGAGATCCGCACTGTGCGTGCGACCTACGGCACTCGGCGGCAAACCGAATTCCGCCTTGAAGCTGCGCGAAAAGTGCGACAGTGATTCGAAACCGACGGCATAGGCCACTTCGCTGACCGATCCTTGCTGTTGGGTCAACAGCTCGCGCGCCCGCTCCAATCGACGCTTCCGCAGCAATTCGGCTGGTGATTGCGAAAACGTATCCTGACATTTCCGGAACAGGGTGCTGCGGTCCATGTGCAGTCGTTCTGCCAATCGCTCGACATTAAATTCGGCATCACCGAGCTGTGCTTCGAGTACCGATGTGAAACGATCCGCAAACGTCGAGCGCCGCGTCGTCTCCTCAATGGCCGGTTTTGCCGCAGCGCTTCCTTCATCGCGCAAGCGCCGGGCCAGTCGGTGTTGGGCCGCCAGCAGCGCGGTGATCCGTGCAACCAATTCGCCGGTATCGAATGGTTTGGCCAGGTAGTCATCGGCGCCGGCCGCGAGTCCACCAACGATATCCCGCTTTTGGCTGCGGGCGCTCAGCATCAGTACCGGGATGAATGCGGTTTCGTTGTCGGCACGAAGCGCGGACACGAGCTCGTGGCCATCCATGCCGGGCATCATCAAGTCGGTCACGATGAGGTCGGGTGTTTCGGACCTAGCCATTGCCAAACCTTCACGGCCATCCGAGGCCTCGATCACGCGGAAATTCTGTTCCAGTTGCGAGCGGAGAAACGCGCGCAGTTCCAGGTTGTCATCGACGATCAGCAAGGATTTGCCGCTGCCCAGCACATGCCGAACCGATGCTTCGACAAGGGGTGAACTGGTCCCTGCGGGTGCCCCGTGCTCTGGAACCGTCAGCGAATCCGCGGCGCTCTGCCCGTCCGCGCGTGGCAA
>JBEIPT010000149.1:0-8723 GCA_040376895.1 Lysobacteraceae bacterium
AGCCGCGATGCCTCGAACCCGGTCGCATCGCGGCTGAAGCCGCTCCCCCACTTGTTGGGATTTTGCCCGAAGTTCGCGGCAAGTCGGAGCTGCCACGCGCGTATTGGTTGCCCGAATCGCGGTTGCTGCAAACACCTAAGATGTCATTTTGATCAATGACTTACCCTGTGTCGTCATGGAGAGGAGCTCAGCGACGAAGCAATCTCGTACTTGCCTCAAGCGTGGCCCCAAGTTCCAGATTGCCACAGCCCGCTGCGCGGTCTTCGCAACGACAGCTCTTGGATGATTTTGGCGATGACGCAGGGTCAACACTCATTCGACGAACTCGCCCGCCCAGTCTGATGCGCGAATCAACGCGCCGAAGGATCGGCCGGGCTCCCACAGGAGCCGCCCCTCATGTTCGGGTCTTGATTTGGTCGATATGCCAACTCGGGATGATGCTCACACTTTGCCTGGACGAATACCGCAAGACTGTTGGTTTGGCGCCATTCAGACGCCCACGAACGAGCACTGGCGGGTGTTTCTTGCCCCGCCCTACCACTTCACGAGCCCTCCGTCCGTGACTTTTGACGCATAGCAGCGTGAAGTTCTGAAAACTTCCTACTAGTGTCCGCCCGCCCTGACCGAAAACGGAAAACAACCGTTACGTGATTCGGGGTCTGGATCGGAGCGACCAACTCACTGCCGAGCTTAGACATCCGAGGGATGGATGCCGAGATCGACTCGTGCCGCGCAAAGGCCCAAGGAAAATAAAACCACACACACGTGAAGCCACCAGTACGCAAAGGGAGAACTCAAGAAATGAAGCGTCGTACCTTGCTCAAGAAGTCGCTCGCCGCCTCCGCGGTATCCATGGTTCTTGCCGGCCAGGCATTTGCCGCGCCAGCCGCCTCCGCCACCGCCGAACTGCGTTTCGCAGCTCGCCCCGTCGATGGCCAGTACATCGTTGTGCTGAAGGACCAGGTCGCTGCACTCGGCAACGAGTCGCGCGCCAATGTTCCGACGGTTGCCGCGATGGCAAGCACGATTGCCTCCCAGTACAAAGCCCGGGTGTCGCGTTCCTACACGACCGTCCTGCGTGGTTTCGTGGTCAAGGCTGACGCCAAGGCCATTGCCAACATGCTGAATGACAGCCGCATTGCCTACATCGAAGAAGACGGCATGGTTTATGCCAGCGCGACGCAAACCGGCGCGACCTGGGGCATCGACCGTACCGATCAACGCGATCTGCCGTTGAACAGCTCGTACACCTACAACACCACGGCGTCGAATGTGCACGCCTACATCGTCGACACCGGCGTTCTGGGTTCGCACCAGCAGTTCACCGGCCGCATGGGCAATGGCTACACCGCCATTTCCGATGCCAACGGCACGAATGACTGCAACGGCCACGGCACGCACGTCGCCGGTACGGTTGCCGGCACCACCTACGGCATCGCCAAGGGTGCCATCGTGCATCCAGTACGCGTGCTGGGTTGCGACGGTTCGGGCACGAACTCCGGCGTCATCGCCGGTATGGACTGGGTTGCCCAGAACCACGTCAAGCCTGCCGTGGCCAACATGAGCCTCGGCGGCGGCGCTTCCACCGCAACCGATGACGCCGTCGCCCGCATGACCGCCGCTGGCGTCATCACGGTCGTCGCCGCCGGCAACGACAACGCCAACGCCTGCAACTACTCGCCGGCCCGCGCTGCCTCCGCCATCACGGTCGGTTCGACGACGAACACGGACGCCCGTTCGAGCTTCTCGAACTTCGGCACCTGTCTCGACATCTTTGGACCGGGCTCCTCGATCACGTCGTCCTGGTACACCAGCTCGACCGCCACGAACACGATCAGCGGCACGTCGATGGCTTCCCCTCACGTTGCTGGCGTTGCAGCGCTCTATCTGGCTGACAACCCCACTGCTTCGGTCTCGGCTGTCACCACGGCGCTGATCAACGGCTCCACGCCGAACAAGGTCACCAGCCCCGGTACCGGCTCGCCGAACCGTTTGCTGTACTCCCTGTTCTCGGGCGGCGGCACACCTGACACGACGGCTCCGACCACGCCGGGCACCGCTTCGGCCACGGCCGCCAGCAGCAGCCAGATCAATGTCTCCTGGGGCGCGTCGACGGATACCGGCGGTTCCAACCTGGCTGGCTACCGCATCGAGCGTTGCGCTGGCGCAGGTTGCACCAGCTTCGCCGAAGTCGGCACCAGCACAACGACGAGCTACTCGAGCACCGGCCTTGCCGCCTCGACGAGCTACAGCTTCCGCGTCCGTGCTTATGACGGCGCCGGCAACAACTCGGGTTACTCCAGCACCGCATCGGCAACGACGCAGGCAGGCGGTGGCGGTGGCACGACGCTGACCAAGGGCGTGGCCGTCACCAACCTCTCTGCAGCCGCAGGCGCTTCGCTGAACTACACGATGGTCGTCCCGGCTGGCTCGACCAACCTGACGTTCACAACATCGGGTGGCACGGGTGACTCCGACATGTACGTGAAGTTCGGTTCCGCACCGACCGACACGGTCTATGACTGCCGTCCGTATGCCTCGGGCAACGCCGAAACCTGCACGTTCGCTGCTCCGTCCGCTGGTACCTACTACGTTCGCCTGAAAGCCTACTCGGCCTTCTCGGGTCTGAGCCTGGTCGGCAACTACACGACTGGTGGTGGTGGCGGTGGTACGCAGACCTACAGCAACACCACGGGCTACACCGTCAACGACAACACCACGATCAATGCACCGATCACCGTGTCTGGCCGTACCGGCAATGCTCCGGCCACGGCTTCGGTCTCGGTGAACATCACGCACACCTATCAGGGCGACCTGAAGGTTGACCTGGTTGCTCCGGATGGCACGCTGTACAACATCCACAACCGCACTGGCGCCGGCACCGACAACATCGTCAAGACCGTGACGCTGAACCTGTCGAGCGAAGCGCTGAACGGCACGTGGCAGATGCGCGTGCAGGATGCCGCCGCTGGCGACACCGGCCGCCTGAACTCCTGGTCGGTCACGTTCTGATCGAATCGGTAGTCTGAAAGACCTTGAAAGCCCCCGGCGCGAGCCGGGGGCTTTTCTTTTGCGGAGACTGTTATCTTCCGCCCATGCAGCCGGGTGAGCCGATGAAATCACTGAGCACGATCGACGCCGCATTCCTGTTCATGGAGTCACCGCAGACACCGATGCATGTCGGATCGCTGCATCTCCTGGCGTTGCCATCAGGCACGCAGTCCAAGTTCGCCGCACGCCTGCGTGCGCACCTCAAGTTGCGACTGACACTGGCACCGGTACTGACGCGGGTGGTCCAATTTCTGCCGCTGAACATCCTCACGCCTTACTGGGCCCAGGGCGGCACGCCCGACCTGAAGGATCATGTGCGCCACGTCAAGCTGCCAAAGCCTGGCGATGCGCGGGCGCTGGAAGATCTGGTCGCAACGCTTCACGCCGAAACACTGGATCGCAGTCGGCCATTGTGGGAAATGACGGTCATCACCGGCCTCGGACCGTCGTTGCAGACCTCGCCTGGTCGACATGTCGTCGCCCTGTATTCAAAACTCCATCATGCCGCCGTCGATGGCCAGGGTGCGGTAGCACTCGCCAATGCCATTCTGGATGTCACGGAACACCCGGTTGCCCCGACTCCGGGCAAACGTCGCAGCACGTTGAAACTTGGATTCGGTGAAGCACTGACTGGTGCGCTGAGTCATCAGTTGAGCCAGGCGATGGATCTGGCAAAACGGGTTCCGGATGCCTGGCGTCTGTTGCGTGCACCGGCAAACAGGGAAGCCGCGACGTCCGATCGCAAACGGAAGACGCCCGCAGCAAAAGGTTTGCGGCTCGCGCCCAAGACACCATTCAATCGGGCTATCGACACGAGCCGGACGTTCGCAAGTTTGGGACTGTCCTTGCCGGCGATCCGTCTGCTGGGCAAGACTCACGACGCCAGCATCAACGATGTGGTGCTGACGATCGTTGCGGGCGCTTTGCGCCGTTACTTGAAGCGCCATCGACAACTGCCCAGGGAAGCGCTGGTCGCCGCCATTCCGTTCTCGTTGAGAGCGGCCGGTGACGATCAGGCAAACAATCAGGTGGCGATGACGATGATGTCGTTACCGACTCACCTCGCCGCTGCCGACGCGAGATTGAAGGCGGTAATCGCCGCCAGCGCGGCGATGAAAGCCGGTGCCGGCGGGATGCGCGGCGTATTGCCGACGGATTTCCCGGCAGTCGGCTGGGGTTGGCTGGTGCGCAGCGTATCGAAGTTGTACGGTGAGTCAGGCTTGGCAGATCGCCTGCCGCCAGTCGCAAATCTGGTGATCTCGAACGTTCCCGGGCCGCAGGTACCGCTGTATCTCGCCGGCGCCGAACTGCTCAGTTACGTGCCGGTTTCAATCGTCACGCACGGGCTGGGGTTGAACATCACCGTGCAGAGTTACAACGGCCGCGTGTTTTTTGGACTGATCGCCAGCGGCAAGGCCGTGCCGGACGTACACGAAATTCGTGATGATCTTGAGGCGGCCTGGCTGGAGTTGGCCGGGATTTGAAATCTTTCGCATCGCGGCTGAAGCCGCTCCCACAATTCCACTCGCGACCAGGAAGAAACTGTGGGAGCCACACAGTTGGACACACCCGCGACGGTTGCGTCCCTCAGGTCATCAACCTGCAGGAACTGAAACGAAGTTTCGGACTGGCCATAGCCCTCCCCGATGTTCGGGGAGGGCTGGGAGGGGTTCAGGCAAACACTTCGCCCTTGTGCTTCGCAACGCGAAGCACAAGGGCTTTCAGAACCCGTAGACCACATTGACGGTCGTCAGCGTGTCGGACTTGTCGACACCCAGCGGCACGTCGCTGTTGCGACGGAACTGGAAGCCGGCCTTCAGCGCAAGCGAGGCATTCATCTTCACCATCACGCCGATGTCGTCCTGCATGAAGGTGTTGTCTTCGCCCGCTTCGGCGAGGAAGGTGTTGTAGATCGCCGTGCTTTCGTTGAACTGGTGCTTGAAGTCAACAAAACCGCGCAACATGAAATCACTGTCGGATTCCGGGTCGATCACGATAGGCGGCACTTCGCTGAACACGAACGGCACCGGGTCGAAATGGCGAAAACCGGGACCAACTTCGAAGATCAGCTTGGTGGCTTCGGAATCGATGAGGTTGACACCGTAGGTGACCGCAACCGTCCATTGGCTTTCGTACGATGCAAAGTCGTCGTTTTCGTAGCGTGCGACACCGGCGATGTAATGGCGCTCGTTGAACTTGTAGCCCGACTTGCCGCCCACTTCGAAGCGGTTGGCAGTCTTGATGTCGCTCGCTTCGGCGCGAAGCGCCAGCACGTAGACATTGTGCAACCAGGCTTCGTCTTCGTGCTTGAGGTCGAGTTTGGCGTTGAGTGTGTCGGTATCGGCATTGCCGCGCGACATCACCAGGCCAAATTCGCCCGTGCCCGACCAGCCCGTTTCCTCGGCATTGGCCACCAGCGGCAGGGCTGCCAGCAAGCCCAGAATCAATTGCTTCTTCATGTTGTTGTGCTCCTTGATGACATACAGGTCCAAATTTCGGCCCGCATGCTACCCGGGGGTACTTGGCTCAAGTCTGAACGGACGATTCGGACAGTGTGGCCAGCGCATCGATCAAACGCGCCAGATCGGTGTCGGAGTGGGCCGCGGACAGCGTCACGCGCAGGCGCGCCTGTCCCTTCGGGACGGTCGGATGACGGATAGCCGGTACATACAGACCTGCCGCCTCAAGCCCGGCCGACAGGCGAAGCGCCTCGGCCTCATCACCGATCAGGATCGGCTGGATGGCCGTTCTGGACGGCATCAGACGAAACCCGAGCTGGCTGACGGCAGGCTGGAACTGCTGGATCAAGGCCTGCAGACGTTCCTGCCGCCACGACTCGCGGCGCAACAGTCGGATCGAGGCCAGACTGGCCGCAGCCACCGCAGGCGGCATGGCCGTGCTGAACACATAGGGTCGCGCCAACTGCATCAATGCGTCGATCAGGTCGTTGCTGCCGAGCACCAGTGCTCCGTAGGAGCCGATGGCCTTGCCCAAAGTCACCATCAGCAACGGCACGTGCCGAGCATCGAGCCCCGCAGCAGCAACGCTCCCGCGTCCCTGCTCACCCAGCACACCCACACCATGTGCGTCATCGAGGTACAACAAAGCGTTTTGGGATCGAGCCAGTTCGGCCAATCCGGCAATCGGCGCGATGTCACCATCCATGCTGAAGACGGCGTCACTGGCGATCAGCGCGGCGGCATTGGGCTCCGTCTGCAGCAACGTTGCCGCGTGATCCATGTCGGCATGACGGAATCGCTTGAGCGTTGCCCCGGAGAGTTGTGCACCATCCAGCAGGCACGCGTGATTGAGTTTGTCCTGGACACACAGATCGCCTGGCTCCAGCAGTGTGGAAACGACAGCCAGATTTGCCGCGTAACCGGTCGAGAACAGCAGGGCTCGCTCATAACCCAGCCATTCTGCTGCCTCGACCTCGAGATCCACATGCGGCTGCCGATGCCCACCCAGCAAATGTGCTGCGGTCGCCCCAACGCCCCATTCCCGGGCCGATGCAGTCATGGCCTCGGACAACTCAGCTGCCTGCGCCAGCCCGAGATAGTCATTGCTGGCGAAGTTCAACAGCGAACGACCGGAGATGACGATGTGCGTACCGTCGATGTGCTCAACGGTACGCAGACGCCTGGCCAGTTGCCGGGCCTCTCGGTCCAGAATCCGTTGCCGGATCCGCTCGGCCAGATCGACCCGCATGGTCAACTCGGCAGAATGCGCAACAGCGCGCCCTTCAGGTATTCCGTCTCCGGAATGGCGGGTACGACAGGGTGATCGGCACTTTGTTGCAGGCGTTTCAGCAGGATCGCCTGGCGGTCCAGGTGACGTGCGCCCTGGTTCAACTGGTTCAGCAACTCGGTGTACGGCATGTGGTGGGAACACGAACACGACACCAGCAGCCCGTCCCGACCAAGCACCTGCATCGCCATTTCATTGACGCGTCGATAGGCCTGGCGGCCTTCGGCGAAATCCTTCTTGCGCTTCACGAATGCCGGCGGATCAACAATGACCAGATCAAAACGCTCCCGCTCCTGCCGAAGGTGTTTCAGGAAGTCGAACACATCGGCGCATTCGGCCCGGACGCGGTCGGTAAAACCATTCCGTTCGGCGTTGGATCGCACGCGCGTGATCGCCGAGTCGCTGGCATCGACG
Source organism: Lysobacteraceae bacterium (assembly GCA_040376895.1). Taxonomy (GTDB): domain Bacteria; phylum Pseudomonadota; class Gammaproteobacteria; order Xanthomonadales; family Ahniellaceae; genus Ahniella. Next base: position 7,213 of record JBEIPT010000149.1, read on the forward strand.
GCCAGCACTTCTTTTGCACCGAATTTCGCTGCGGCCAATCCCCATGCGCCGACATAACTGAACAAGTCGAGCACTCGCTTGCCGTCGACGAGCCGCTGCATCGATGCGCGGTTGTCGCGCTGGTCATAGAAGAAGCCGGTCTTCTGTCCGTGTTCGACGTCGATCTCGTAATCGAGCCCGTGCTCGCGCGCGATCACCGTTTCCGGCAATTGGCCGATCGGTGTTTCGACATATTCGGGCAACTGCTCGAGCGACCGGACGCTCCCCTGGTTCTTCCACACCAGCGCTTCCGGCTTGAGGACTTTGGCGATTGCGGCCTCTAGTTCCGGTTTCAGTTGTTCCATGCCAAGCGTACCGATCTGCCCGACATACACCGAGCCGAATCGATCGAGCACCAGGCCGGGCATTCCGTCGGCCTCACCGAACACCAGTCGGTAATAGGGCTCGGCATACTGCAAGTCGCGCATCGCCAAAGCGACATTCAAGCGATGCCCGAACAGCGAACGGTCGATGCCATGGTCGCCGCCACGCACGACCAGACGCGCACAGATCAGCGCATGGGGATTGATATAACCCAATCCGATCAGGCGCTCGCTGGCATCGATGATGGCAACACGCTCACCTGGCTCGAACTCGCCCAAGGGTGAGCGTTTGGTGTCCACTTCATTGCTGAAGACCCAGGAATGACCTTGTTTGAGGCGGGCTTCTTCGCCGCGCTTGAGGAACAAGGCGGGATATTCGATGTCGGTCATTGGATTCGGCCTATTCGCGTGCGCGCATGGCGCGCGTGAACTTCAGGAGTTGCTTGAAGTAGTACTCGGGAAACCAGCGCTTCACGCGCCAGCGGGTGCGCTCCGGGCCGGTCGGGATGATCAGGAACTGCCCGCGCTGGGCAGCCTTGAAAACGTATTCGGCGATGTCGTCTGCCGATTCTTTGGCGGTTGCCATGAGGTGTCCGGCCATCGCCTTGAAGCGGTCGTTGCCACGCGCGTTGTCGAGCAGGTTGGTCTTGAAGAAGCTCGGACAGATCACGCCCACCTTCACGCCGTGGTCGACCAGTTCGGCACGCAACATTTCCGACAAGGACACGACCGCGGCCTTCGAGGTGCCGTAACTGGCAATGTTCGGAGCGCCGGCAAGCCCGGCAAATGATGCGGTACTCAGGATCAGCCCGGATTTCCGGCGTTTGAACATCGGCACGAACGTCCGCATGCCGCGAACCACACCCAGGAGATTGATGTTCATCACCCAGTGCCAGTCTTCCATGCTCGAATCGGCCACACTGCCTGCCGTGGCGACGCCGGCATTGTTGACCAGTACATCGAATCCGTCCGGCCAGCGCTGATTCACGACTTCAGCCATGGCGGCCACGCTGGCATCGTCACCAACATCGACCGTCACCGCAAAATGTCCTGCCGCGGCGCCACCGAGCGTCTCGACGGCGGCCTGTGCCCGACCATGATCCAGATCGGCCACGGCGATGGCATGACCGGCAGCGGCAAACTGTTTTG
>JBEIPT010000179.1:0-7436 GCA_040376895.1 Lysobacteraceae bacterium
GCGCGACAGAGGGGAATAAAATGGGGTTTCATCGAACCAGAGGCCCCATCGCAAAACGCTTGCATCGAACGATTCAATGGAACATACAAGCATGAAGTCTTGACTGAGAACCCATTCGAAAGTCTCGACGAGGCAAGAAGGTCTGGCGAAACCCGGATTCTGACGCCCAACAGCAAGCACATTCACGACGCCATCGGTGACCTGCCGCCGAAGGTCTTGAAGCAACGCCCGCAGCCATGTGACCTGGACACCGAATGACATGAGCAATGATCCGCAATTCATGTTGAAGGATTTCGTCATCAAAGACTGTGCCGTGCGCAGCTCGGAGCATTTCTATTTTGTGGCAAGTTTCGCCGGCCGCGGCGACGGCGAAGTGAAGCCGAATGAGGCGACCCGAGTGGCTGTGCATTTTCCGTGTAAGTCGCCAGAAAAGCGCTGGGCATTCCGCACAATCAGGCATGTGGAGACGATGTATTGTGCCGTGGCGCACGGCGAGTCGCCGCACATGGTGGGGGTTTCCGACGATGGTCAGGTGTTCGCGCTCGGCAGCGGTTTGAGTGATATGGAGCAGCGAATTCCTTCGCATCGCCAGGGTCCGCTTCGCGGCGTAGTCAGAGATGTGATTGATGTCGCCGGAAAGGTGTATGTGATCCAGGGCAGTCGCGGAATTTGCAAACGTACAGGCGTGAATGGCTGGGAATCGCTGTGTACCGATCTGCCGGTTTCGAACCGATGGGAAGAACGCGACGAGCAGGGCTTCAATTGTGCTGCGGGCACGGGGCCTGACAACCTCTACGCCGGAGGCGACAACGGCGACCTGTGGCACTTCGACGGCCGAACCTGGACTGAACAGAAACTGCCGATCGACCTTGGCCGGGGATTACACGGCGGTTTCAACATCACGGCAATGTGCTGCGTCGAAGCGGGAAGTGTCTATGTTGCCTGTCGCAATGGCGATCTCTATCTGGGTCACGGTACGGCCTGGCGACAATTGTCGGGCATGACCATCGGCCTCATCGGACCGGCGATCAAGGACATGGTGGTTTATCGGGGTACCGTATGGGCTACTTCCGGGGCCGGTTTATGGGTCGTTGCCGAGAATGGGCTGGAACCCGTTGTGCTGCCTGAGGGCATCATGCCGGGCGATATTCTCGATGCGAACGACACGACCCTTCTGCTCGCTGGAAGCCGCAGCGCAGCCTGGTTCGACGGCGCGCGCTGGCAGCGGATTCTTTGAGGCAACCTCTGGGTTCAGAGGTTCAGGAATGCCCTCCTGAGCGGTTTCGGCACCGTCACCATTGGGGCAATTCGGATGAATTGATGCACGTGACTTGTGCCTCATTCACATGCCTACGGCTGTCGCGTCGCTGCTGGGTTCAAGGGTGCCGGTGCCGCAATCGTTGCGGCCCTCGCTGGAACGTCCGGCATCTGCGGAACGGATCGACGTTGGACTCGATGCGCCAAAGGCGGTCATTTCCTGGTGAAGCCGGATAGCTCGCGGCATCGCGGCCAAAGCCGCTCCCACGGCTGGAAGGATGCGGCGACCCTGAACCTGTGGGAGCGGACTTTAGCCGCAATGCCTCATGGCACAGTGATCGGGACGTCGAGGTACTGCTGGGGCCGTTGCGGATCCGGCAGCGTAAAGTGCCACCATTCCAGGGGATAGTTCACGAACCCATGTTCAGCCATTGCGGCACGCAAGATTTGCCGGTTCTGTTTCTGTTCTGGATCGACCAGGTCTGAGTCGGTATTCGCACGCAAGTCGAAGAAATCAAACTCGGTCCCCATGTCTAGCGCCTGGCAGGTTTCGACGCGATCGACATCGGCGCATTGAATCAAGGTCACGTCGAGGGTGTCAGCGCGGCTGTGTCCGGACTGCTCGGCGATGTAATCGGGCACCAGCGTGGACTTGTCCAGATTCGGATACCAGCGCGACTTGCCGCGCTGATCGGACAAGTCCTTCGCCCAGCGCATGAAATGCGCTACCGCGCGCTTCGGCCGATAACAGTCGAAGATCTGCAGTCGCAGGCCTTGCTTCCGCAGGTCCGCCTCGACCTGTGCCAAGGCTTCTGCCACCGTCTCCAGCAACAGGCATTTTGGTGCTCCGTAACCATCGATGCGCGTGCCGACGAAGTTGTTGTCACCGAAGTAGCGGATGTCCAACCGAAGGTCGGGAACCCGGTCCGAAACATCAACGAGCGCTGGTCCATCACGCAGCCTGTCGGAAGCGCATCCAGACAACACGAACAAACCAAGTACCGCCCATCCTCTGGTGATCATGAAAGCCTCCGATTCACCGAGTCTAACCTGCGGCATCGGGTCGGTTCATTGCTACCATCCAGCCATGATTCGATCGATGATGCTCCTGGTGATCCTGATGGGGTCGGCTGTCTGCCGTGACGCCGACGCGGCACTTCCGTGGACCACCGAACCCGGGCAATTGACCGCAGACTACTGGATCAATAGAACACCTGAAGCCGACGTGCTTCTGCTCGATCGCCAGTCCATCGCAGCCATGAATGCGCGGCTGCTGACAGACAATCCTTCCATGCAACCGATGGCCCGGATTCCCCAGTCATTCTCGGGAGACCAACTGCGCAAACGCATCAAACAGCTCGGACACCTGCCGGACGAACGGTTCGACAATAGAGGGCGCCCACTCAGCAACCGCGCACGGCGCCAGTTCCAGCGAGCATTGGCTTTGGATCGTCTATCGGCGAACGTGCTGCCTCGGTGGGCTTTGGTCACCGAACGCAGCAGCCTGCGCAGTCTGCCCACCCTCGAACGCCTGACAAACAAACCCGCCGATCACGATCTCGATCGGCTGCAGGAATCAACTCTGTTCCCGGGTGATGCAGTCGCCGTCGTTCACACGTCACGTGATCGAAACTGGCACTTCGTGATTGGCGAGCGATATGCCGCGTGGGTCACGGCTTCTTCTCTCGCGTTTGCCGATCGTGAGGTCGTACTCGACTTCCAGCACCAGGAGCCCGCACTGGTCATCCACGGGGCGAAGGCTCGAACCGTTTTTGACCCGACGCGCCAGCGCTCTGACGTCATCGATATGGGCGTGCGTCTTCCCTGGCAAAAGGACTGGCCACTCGACACGCCGGTTTCGGGGCAATTGCCGCTCGCACATTACGTCGTATCGTGGCCAAGCCGCGATCGGAGTGGGCAACTGTCCCTGAGGCCGACGTTGATTCCAATGACTGAGCCTGCTGGTCCTGCGCACCTGCCCTACCAGCGTTCGATGGTGTTGCGCCAAGGCTTCCGGTTTCTCGGGGAACGTTACGGCTGGGGCCATGATTTTGAAGGCCGGGATTGCTCGGGCTTCGTTTCAGAAGTTTATCGCAGCGTCGGCATCCAATTGCCCCGCAATACCCGGGATCAGGCAGCCAGTCGCACGTTCCAGCGCCGGGAGTTACCGACGACATGGACCCGGGCACAACGGCTCGAGCATCTGCGCGAACTCGGACCGGGCGATCTGTTGTATCTGCCCGGCCACGTGATGATGCTCGTCGGTTCCGTCGACGGCGAGCCCTGGGTCCTTCATGATGCCCATACCGTTCGTGTTGCGGGCACCAAAGGTGAACTGCGCAGCTTGCCCCTGAATGGCGTCGTCGTCACGCCGCTCACACCGCTGCTCACCGAAACTGGCGAAGCACTGATCGACCGCCTCACCGTCAGCCAACGGATCTTGCCTGCACCATGATCATCACGGGATACAAACTGGGCCGTTTGCGGGCGCCCCTGATCACGCCCTTTCGAACCGCGCTGCGCGAGGTGGGTGCGGTCGAGGACATCATCCTGACACTCGAGACCGACGGCGGTCTGTTCGGATATGGATCGGCGCCGGCGACCGCAGTCATCACCGGCGACACGCACGGCTCGATCATCGAAACGATCCGGCTGCATCTGATGCCGAGATTGCTCGGTGGCCGAATCGAAGACCTGTTCCTGTTGTGCCAAGCCATCCGTACGGCAGTCGTCCACAACAGCAATGCCAAGGCTGCGGTCGAGATGGCGCTGTTCGATCTCTGGGCGCAACAACTGGGTGTGCCCTTGTGCCGGGCACTGGGCGGCGCACCAACCACCTTGCACACCGATCTGACGATCAGCCTGAATTCGATCGAACAAATGCTGCTCGACGTCGATACCGCGCTGGCGCGCGGATTCATGGCGCTGAAGATCAAGCTCGGCACGGACCTCGACACCGATCTCGAACGCGTGCGTTTGATCCATGCCCGAGTCAGTGGCCGCGCCGCGCTGCGCCTGGATGCGAACCAGTCATGGACCGCACGCCAAACGGTGTCCTTGCTGAACGCACTCGAGCGCAGCGGCATCGTGCCTGAGTTGATCGAACAACCTGTCCCCGCCCACGATCTGGCAGGGATGAAATTCGTGCGTGAACGGGTTGCGACGCCGGTGATGGCCGACGAGAGTGTCTTCGACGTCCCGCAACTCCTGCGGTTGCTGGAAATGCAAGCCGCCGACATCGTCAACATCAAACTCATGAAATCCGGTGGCATCAGTGGTGCCTTGCGCCTGGCCGACCTGTGTGCCGAACATGGCCTCGAATGCCAGATCGGCTGCATGCTCGAGTCTGCACTGGGTGTGGCCGCAGCGGCCCATGTCGCCGCGGCCCGCCCGAAACTGATTACGCGCGTCGATCTGGATGCCGCGGCGCTTTGCCAGCACACCGGCCTTCAGATGGGCACCGTCTTTGCCGACAGCACCATCGAGATCGGGCTGCATCCCGGTCTGGGCGTGATCGGTTTCGAAAATCTGGAGCCCGTGACGTGAGTCTGGTCCGCGCCATCGTTTTCGTGAGCTCGTTGCTCGGGTCGCTGGCAGTCGAGGCAGCACAGAGCGCGCCGGTCGACTGGCAACGTGGTGACCAACTGGTTGTCGTGATCAGCACCGATTGGTCCGCTGCCGAAGCGCGACTTGTCCGCTATGAGAAGCGTCGGTTCGGCTGGCGTCGCATTGGCGAGCCCATGCCATCCGTCATCGGCCGGAATGGCAGTGCATGGGGCGTTGGCCTGCATCCCGTTCCAACCAACGGGCCGATCAAACAGGAAGGCGACGGCAAGGCACCAGCCGGACTGTTTCGCATCGGCACCGGGTTCGGGTCAGCACCCAAACTCGAGACCAGGCTCGACTACCGAATGATGGACACGAACGACTGGTGTATCGATGTACCCGGGTCGCCGCTGTACAACCGCATCGTCGACCGAGCCGACGTTGGCGATGCCGCGATCGCGGGCAGCACGGAACCGATGCGCCGGGATCTCCATGCCAACGACGACCTGTACCGCTTCGGCTTCGTGATCGAACACAACACCGAAGGTCGCGATCGCGCCGGCAGCTGCATCTTTGCGCATCTGTGGCGCGCGCCGGACGAACCGACCGCTGGCTGCACTGCTTTGTCCGAAACCGATCTGGCGTCCTTGATGCGCTGGCTGGATGGACGCCGCCGCCCGCGGTTCCTGCTGTTGCCGGCCAACGAATATCGCGCTTTGGCAAGCGCATGGAATCTTCCACGGAGTGAACCTTGAACATCCCTGTCCCCTCCGCGCCGGTGCGCATTCTGCTCGGCCTGATCGCCGGACTGGTGTTCGGTTTGTCGCTGCAGCGACTCGCGCCCAGCCTGGCGTCTGAAATCTCCACGACCGCACGTGTACTCGGCAAGCTCTGGCTCGCGGGTCTGCAGATGACGATCGTCCCCTTGATCGTCTGCATGCTGATCGTTGGCGTCAACAGTGCGCGCAGCGCGGCGGCGTCGGGTCGTATCGCGCGTCGCGCCATTGGTTGGTTCGTGGTGTTGCTGTTGCTGGCAGGCGCCTATTCCGCTGCGCTGGCACCCTTGTTCCTGAGTCTGTTCACGCCATCACCGGAACTGATCGCTGCCTTGAAGGCCGGAAGCGCGCCGGTCATCACCCAAGGTGGCTTGGCAGAGTGGATCCAGCAACTGGTCCCGAGCAACGCCATCAATGCCGCAGCCCAAGGTGCGATCGTCCCGCTGGTGGTGTTTGCTCTGTGTGTGGCGTTTGCGCTGAATCGCATCGAGCCCGCGCGTGCCCGCCTGGTCGTGGATTTCTGCCAGGCGATCGCCGACACGATGATCGTGATTGTCCATGGTGTGTTGTGGCTTGCCCCGATCGGGGTTGCCTGCCTCATTCTTCCGGTGGCCGCCGAAGCCGGCAGCAGCGTGTTGCAGGCTCTGGGTGTTTACGTGCTGATGTTGTGTACGCTCTATCTGGGCATCACGCTCGCGCTTTACCCGCTCATACGATTCGGCGGAGAACCTGTGCATCGGTTCGCGCGCGCCATCCTGCCAGCGCAGGTCGTCGCCGCCAGCACACAATCCTCGCTGGCCAGCCTGCCGGCCATGATGGACGCCAGCAATCAAGGACTCGGTTATCCGCGCAGTGTCACCGGCCTGGTCTTGCCGATGGCGGTATCGCTGTTTCGCATCACCAGCCCGATCCAATACCTGGCGGTTGCTTCGTTCCTCGCCTGGTCCTTCGGCATCGACCTCGCAATCGCACCACTCGCGCTCGCAGTCGTGCTCTCGGCAGCGATCAGCATCGGCTCCGTCGGCCTCCCCGGCCAAGCCATCTTCATGGGCACTAACCTGCCAGTCGCCCAGTCCTTGGGATTGCCGGCCGAGCCATTGGCTTTGCTGCTCGCAGTCGATCTGGTGCCGGACGTCTTTGCCACCGTCGGCAATGTCAGTGCCGATCTTGCCGTCACCAGCCGGGTGGCGCGGGGTGAACCGGGTGACTCCGGGTCCACCGCCTGACCATAACCTTCGATCGTTCGTGGCTCGCCGTTCGTCGACCTGAGCAATCCGATCATTGACAAGTGCGCGCGGATGATTATGATGCGCGCCCTGTGCAGGAATCCCTCCTGCGGTCGAGCCCACATGCTGCGTTCACATCTGCCATCGCTGAGTATTTCGGGACCGGACTTCGGTCGCGGCGATGCATGTGCCATTCGCACATTCGCCAGTCCCCTCTGACGTCGCCGCGTGATGCAGGCGAGTCGCCTGCGTCGTTGAAGACACGACAACCCGCAGGCAGCGGGTTTTTTTGTGTCTGCGTTTCGGAGCCCGCTGACCTGCGCTCCTCAAGTTATCGGCCTGCTGCAGTTGCGTGTGTCCCATGGACGGCGACGACTCGTGCTGCAGCAGCCGTCCCCCAGGCCCTGTTGGTGATCAGGCTGTCGCGATAGCCGCATTCTTGCGGTCTGGCGGCATCGGTTCTGCCGTCTGCCGTACCTCGGCATGGTCAACAACCTGGCTTCAAAGGCTGATCCTGCTTCATGGTGAAGCACCGGCAACGGCAAGATGGGTTCGATCCCCATGATCAGCGCCACTGGATGCTCATTGGTAGAGCACTCGACGGTTAATCGAGCGTGCGGGTTCGAGTCCC
>JBEIPT010000035.1:0-14677 GCA_040376895.1 Lysobacteraceae bacterium
GCCCACGCCGGTCCCGGTGGCCCCGGCCGAGCCCGACTTGCAGGCTGCTGCCGATTCGGTGCCCTCGATCCAATCTGAACCCGCAGCGGCCCCGATACCGGCCAAACCGATGGCATTGGCGTCTGATCCGCCGGCTACGTTCCAGACCCCACCGCTTTCCGCCGATCTGCCGCCATCGGCGGACCTGGCACCTGCGACCCTGCCACCAACTGATCTGCCACCACCGGCCGAGATTGCCTCGGCTCCGGATGTGGCCACCCAAGCCCCCGTTGAAGCACCACCTCCGGAGGAGTCGGTTCCGTTGTTCACCGACCTGCCGTATGCAATCCGGGAAGCCATGCCAGCCATCAAGATGAGCATGCACGTTTTCCATCAGGACCCAAGCCGCCGATTCATCATCGTCAATGGCTCACGCTTGCAGGAAGGCGGCGTGGTGGGTGACGAAACGCATCTGCGCGCGATCCACCCGAATGGTGCGGTGTTCGAGTTTCGCGGCCAGCAATTCATGCTGCAACGGCAGGGCCGCTGATGTTCGTGCACGTGCCCTCTCGCCGGCGCGAAAAGCGCGCCTGGTGGACGGCCGCGCTCGTTGCTGGTTGTGCCGTGATGTTTATGTGGGAAATGAGCTTGCCGGAAGCGGCACGTACTGCCTGGCTCTATCAGTTCGGCACGGTGCCGAGTCGACTGTTGCAGACGCTGTCGAGTGCGAACCCGGGTGCGATCGGGGTGGAACTCGCCCGGCTGCTGAGCGGCATCTTCGTCCATGTCGATTTTGCGCATCTGCTCGGCAACATGGTGTTTGTGCTGATCTTTGGCCTGTCAGCGGAACGGCTGATGGGGGCGCGACGGTTTCTGGCTCTGTATCTCCTGTGCGGCGCGATCGCGAACATCTGCGGCGCGCTGGTCTATCAGGCGAGTGGCGCTGTCATCGTCGGCTCGTCGGGGGCGGTATCGGCGATCGTCGGCGCCTATATCACGCTGTTTCCCAGCGCCCGCCTCGGTCTGGTCATTCCGCTCGGGCTGTTCATGGAATGGGTTCGCATGCCGGCTTCGGTGCTGATCGGCATCTGGGTGCTGATCCAGGTCTTGTTTGCGCTCGCCGGCCCGCCCAGTGCTGCGTTGGCGTGGCCTGTCCATCTGGCCGGGTTTGTCAGCGGCGTACTGTTCGCACTGTTGTCCCGGCCCGCCATCGCAAAACGTCTGCGCAATAGTTGAGGAGTCAGTTCGTGGCAGGAATCGAACGTGAAGTCACTTTCCGCTTTCTGGCCGAACCTGGCGACGTCAATTTTGGCGGCAAGGTTCATGGCGGCGCCGTCATGCGCTGGATCGACCAGGCCGGTTACGCATGTGCGTCGGCGTGGTCCGGGCGATACTGCGTCACGGTCTATGTCGGCGGCATCCAGTTCCAACGCCCCATTTCGATCGGGCAACTCGTCGAAGTCCGGGCACGCATCATCAAGACCGGCAGCAGCAGCATGCATGTTGCGGTCGACGTTCAAGCCCGGGATGTGACCGGCGACCGTTATGAGCGCACGACGCACTGCCTGATGGTGTTTGTCGCCGTCGACAGCGAACGGCAGCCAGTGGCAGTTCCAACATTTGTCGCAGAAACGGCCTCTGAACGGCATCTGCAGGACTATGCCGAACGAATCATGGTGATGCGCCAGGAGATCGAGGCCGAACGCCAGCGAATGCTGGCGGAATTGGCCTGAATGTCAGCCGGAAGCGCCATGGAGGGTCGAATCTTGCCCCGCAAGGCGAAATTCTGTGACGTAGTCGACACATTGGCAAAACCCTTGCTTGTTGATCGACCTGTGAATAATTTGTAACCATCACCGACCGGATCTCCGGCCGCTGGAGCTTGAATGGATTCCCCGAACAATCGGACCAACCGAAGTGGCGAGCATCGGCACAGTTTGCGCGACCGCAATCTGCCGGCTCGTCCCCGGGCAGTACTGGAAGGCGTTCTGGGAATGCTGTCGGTCGAACTGGAACGGCTGGTTCGGACCAGCCTCAATGAGTTCGAGCAGGCACTGTTCAAACGCGCCGAACAGGCACGCAGCAATCAGGAACAACAGCGATGTTTCGAGGCTCTGCGCGAAGTACGGCGCGGCCGAGCCGACATCGCGCCGAAATTTTTCCTGCACCTGGAAGGTGCGTTGGCCAGCGTCGGTGATGAACGCCACGCCCCGGCCTTCAGCAAGGCCAAGGGCAATTCGCGCGAACTCAGTTTGGTCGCCGCCGATGATCTGGATGAATCGCTGGCCTTGATGGAAGCGGCCAGCAAGGCCGAAATCCGCAATTCCCAGGCTTTGTTTTCGCTCGGCCAACGGTTTGCCGTACTGGCCGAGGGCCCTGCGTTCGAGGCTGACGAATTGCCGGTTGGTCCGCACCAGCTGTGCGAATGTGTCCGCCTGGCCGCCGAGGCTCTCGAACTGTCGTCCGAGTTCCGAGTGATGTTCTTCCGCCAGTTCGACCGGTGCGTTTTGGGTGAGTACGCGCAGTTGCTGGAGCAGATCAACCGGTTCCTGATCGAAAGTCGCGTGCTGCCGAACCTGATCGTTTCCGTGCCCCGCGCCCGTCGACCGGAAGGCGATGGCTCGGGCGATCTTGTCGCGGCAAGCCCTGAACGTGCAGCAGAACCGGCTGCGCCGGCCATGCGTTCCACGGCTGGCGAACCTGTGCCCGGCCTGGCGCGTTCGCGCGCCGCGGCAGGCCAGATTCCGCCGTCCTGGCCAGGCACCGCGAACCTTGCCCCACCGGGCGCGATCGGACCGATCGTGCCGCCGAACCCGGCGACCGTTGCGCGCCCGAATTTCCCGCCACCGTTATCGGCGACACCGCCCGCCGCTCCGCCTGCCACAGGCTCGATGCAGGACAACAACCGCCGTCAGGCCACACCCTGGAATGTCGGTGAGCACGCCAATGACGACCTTCTGCTGCCCGGTTTCTCGCGACCGATGACGGGTTGGCCGGGCGTTGCGCAGAAAGTGCCGTCCGAAGCAGCAAACGATGGCCACGGCCAAGTCGTGTTCGACGACATGCGCGAACTGCTTGCAGGTCGCCGCAAAGCCCTTGGCCTGACACCGACGATTGCACCGGAAGTCGCGTATCCGATTCGCCATGACGACATCGAGTCGGTGCTGGTCGGCCTCCAGTCCAAACCGGCGAGCCCGATGTATGTGGCCGGTAAAGCGGTCCCGCGGACCGTCAGCCATATCAAGCAGGACATGCTGAACCATCTTCGCCAACTGGCACCGGAAGGCAAACTGCCGAGTCTGGAGGGCGAGGATGCGGACACTTTCGATCTGGTCGGCCTGCTGTTCGACAGCCTGCTGAAAGAGGGCCGCACGACCGGCCCGATGACGAACCTGATGAGCCGCCTGCAGGTGCCGCTGCTGCGCGTTGCACTGCGCGACAAGAGCTTTTTCACGAAGCGATCGCACCCGGCTCGGCAATTCCTCAATGCCGTTGCCGAAACCGGTATGTATTGGATGGACGGCAGTGACGACGACCGATATCTGGTCGACAAGATGCAAGTGGTCGTCGATCGGGTAGTCCACGAATATCAGGACAGCTCCGATGTGTTCGAGGATCTGCTCGGCGATCTCGCCCGACACATGCAGACTGTCGTTCGCAAGTCCGATGTTGCCGAGCGCCGACAGGTCGACGCACTGAAGGGCCGGGAAAAGCTGGAGCATGCCCGCGAGATCGCGCAGAAGGCAATCCAGGACCGGTTGGCTGGGCGCAAGACCAAGACGCTCATCAAGACTCTGCTGGAACAGGCCTGGACCGATGTGCTTGCCCTCACGGTACTTCGCCACGGCGAAGATTCCGATGCGTTCCGGCGCCGGATCGATCTGGTCGATCGACTGATCGCCGCCGGTGGTCCGGGGCACGAGGCCGATTTCGACAACGCCAGTACGCGCATCGAACTGCGGCAAGAGGTCGAAACGGGCCTGGCTCAGGTGGGCGTGCACCATGAAGACGTGCAGGCGGTTGTCGATCGACTGTTTGCCCATGCCGATGAACCGGCGAGCCCGGTCAACGAAGACGCCTCGTCCCTGACCGAAGTGGCGGCGCGCCTGAAATCGCGCAGCAAACTCGGAGAAGAAGGGGATCATCCGCTGCCGACGCACTTGCCGGTGCGACCGAAGCTGGATCCGCCGCTGGATGCAGCCGAACAAGAGATCATGGTCAAACTCAAGACGCTGCCGTTCGGAACCTGGTTCGAACTCACGACCGTCGGTGGTGACCGCCTCAAGCGCAAACTTTCCTGGTTCAGCCCGCTGACTGGTCGATGCCTGTTCGTGAACCAGCGCGGTGCCAAGGTCGAAGAGACCGATATCGAACACCTGGCGCGTGACATCCACAAGGGCCGGATCTCCGTCGTCGAGGAGAAACCGGAGAACCTGCTGGATCGTGCGTTCGGCGCCATCGTGCGGACATTGAAGCAATTTTCCGGACAGGGAGCGACCTGATGGACCATCGTCGTTCAAAACGCCGCGCCGTCGACATCAACATCCCGGTAATCAACACAATGACCGGTCAGGTCATTGGCCAGATCGGCAATCTGTCGGTCGACGGCATCATGCTGTTGACCAACCGCCCGGTGAAAGGCAATTCGCTCTATCAGTTCAGCTTCCACCTCGAGGATGCCCGCGGGACACCCGTGCAACTGGAGATCGGCTGCCATGAACAGTGGAGCGAAACGGCACAAACCGGCCAATATTGGGCGGGCTTTCGCTTGATCGACATCGCGGCGCGCGACCTTGATCTGCTTGCCGCCTGGGTCGACAACGAACGCTGACCGGCGGGCGTCCCGCCTTTTTCAGATCGGCAATGAACAACCGCGGCTTTGCTCAGCCCGCAGAGTCTGAATCGTCATCCGGTTCTTGCCGAGCGTGAGGGCTTGCCAGCTCGGATCCGACAGCTTCGCGCAGCAGCCGGAAGAGCTTGCGGCCGGCAGCAGGTGGCTGTCCACGTTCGGCTTCGAGTTTGGCCTGGCGAACCAGTTGCCGCAGAGTCTGCCGCTCAACCTGCGGAAACTCCTGCAGAGCTGCGTTCTGATCTTCGTCATCACCGGCTACGAGTCGATCGCGCCATTGCTCCAGACGGTGCAGAACGGCCGCTTCCTGCCGCCCGCTTTGTTTGGTGGCGGCAACGGCAGCCCGGATGGCGGGAAGCTCGTCCTCGGCCTTGCGCATGTGTTTTGCCAGAAACTGCATTTCGCGCTTGCGCGCGATGTGGGCCTTGATGCTGCGCGCAAAGTCGACTTGTGTCCGCAGCGATTCACCGAGCGGCACACGAGCCAACTCCCCATCGGTCAGATCCATCAAGGCTCCGGCCAATGCCAGAACGTCGAGCGCCTCGCGGCGCTGTTGGCTGCGGCTTGGGCCGCCGTAGAATTCGTCAGGGTTGAAATCGTCGCGCATGGGCGTCATTGTGGCGAGTTCAAGGCGTAATTGTCGACCAAGCGGCCGGACCATGACTCAAGATTCAAGCACGATAGACCTTGCCGGACTCCGGCAAGTGGCCGACGACGTGATCCGGCGCGCCCGTGCGCGTGGCGCCAGTGCGGCCGAAGTCGGCGTGAACATCGACGCCGGCCTGAACGTCAATGTCCGCATGGGCGAGGTCGAAACCGTCGAACATACGCGCGACCGCGGCGTCTCGGTGACCGTCTATTTCGGGCAACGCAAAGGCTCGGCAAGCACAGCCGACCTCCGGACCGACAGTATCGAGACAACGATCGAGCAGGCCTGCGCCATCGCCCGGTATACCGAAGAAGATCCCTGTGCCGGCCTCGCAGATCCCGATCGGATGGCCAAAGTCGAGCGGGATTTCGATATGTGGCACCCTTGGGGCATCTCGGCAGAGGCGGCGATCGAATTGGGCCTGCGCTGCGAGCAAGCGGGCCGCGACCTGGATGTTCGCATCAGCAACTCCGACGGCGCGTCCGTCGGCAGCGGCAGCAGCGTGTCCGTGTACGCGAACAGCCATGGTTTCGTCGGCGCCAGCCGCGACACCCGCCACTCCGTTTCCTGCGCGCTGCTGGCCGAAGACGACACCGGCATGCAACGGGACTACTGGTATAGCACTGCATCGGACGCCAGCACACTGGAATCCGCCGAAGCGATCGGCCGGCGCGCAGCCGAGCGCACTCTGGCACGCCTGAGCCCGCGTAAATTGGCCACTTGCAACGCTCCTGTGCTGTTTGTGCCGGAACTGGCACGCAGCCTGATCGGCGGCTTGGTGAATGCCGTCAGTGGCGGTGCGCTCTACCGGCGCGCCAGTTTTCTGGTCGATTCTGTGGGCACATCCGTGTTGCCGTCCGGGCTCACTTTGCGCGAAGACCCTTGGCTCAAACGCGGCTTCGGCTCTGGCTGGTTCGATGCTGAAGGTGTGGCGACCGAGCCGAATACGCTGGTCGCCAACGGCGTCCTGCAGCGATATGTGTTGGGCAGTTATTCGGCCCGCAAACTGGGCCTGGCCAGTACGGGCAATGCCGGCGGCATCCACAATCTGCTGCTCGAGGCGCCGGAGCGGCTGCCATTCGACCAGTTGGTGCGGCAGATGGGTCGTGGTCTGATGGTCACTGAACTGATGGGTCAGGGCCTGAACCTGGTCACTGGCGATTACTCCCGCGGTGCAGCCGGATTCTGGGTGGAGCACGGCGAAATCCAGTACCCGGTCGACGAAATCACCATCGCTGGCAACCTGCGCCGCATGCTGATGGGCATCATCGGTGTCGGCGACGATATCGATCACCGCTCCCATCTGCTGACCGGCTCGTTGCTGGTCGACCAGATGACCATTGCCGGCGCCGGCTGAACCTGAAGGGAAAACCATGATCTACGCACAAGTTCACCTGACGCTCCCGGCCTGGATCTTTCAGGAAGTGGACGCGAGTCGCCTTTATCGCACTGACGAAGAGCGCATGGCGCTGGCTGCACAATTGGCCCGGCGGAATGTCGAAATGGAAACGGGCGGTCCGTTTGGTGCCGCGGTGTTTGATGGCGATGGAAACCTGGTATCGGTCGGCGTGAATCGTGTCGTGCCGCAGAACACTTCGCTTGCCCACGCCGAAATCATGGCGTTCATGACTGCCCAACAGCGCCTGCAGCGTTTTCGCCTCAATGCCGATGGTGGCCGCTATAGCCTGTTCACCTCGGCGCAGCCGTGCTGCCAGTGTTACGGCGCCAGTTTCTGGGCTGGCATCGACGAACTCGTCATCGGTGCGCGAGCCGACGACGTGCATGAACTGACCGAATTCGACGAAGGCCCGTTGCCCACGGATTGGATCGGTGAGCTGGAAAAACGTGGCGTCAGCGTGCGCACCGACGTACTTCGCCAAACCTGTCGTGAAGTACTGGCCGCATACCAGCGGGGTGCTGGCGTCAGGTACTGATTGCGTTGGTGCTGATGGGACCGTGTTTCCCGAAGGCTTGGTGCTAGCCTTCTACTCCGCACCAGTCGGACCTGCGTACGCCTTCCTGAAGACCAGTTTGGCCGCATTCGCGCCGACCAGAATCTGGATGGGCATGGTCAGGAAGATGGCCACCTTGAACCACACCGGCTGTGCCGCCAGCGCACCCAGCACAACATCGATGTCGATCACCAGCATGATCAGCAGGAACAGCCCCATGTGCAGCCAAAGCCTGTGCAGTGCGATGGCCGCAACGGCGCAACATCCCGAGATTCCGGCGCCCACGACCAGCAGCAGCATGCTCACCCGATCCGGGTTGTTGCCGAGATCACTCGCATAGACGGCCGGCATCACGATCGCCGCGAGGCGGTGGAACAAATCGATTGCAAGCACACCGGCAGGCAGCGAAATCAGCGTACGGATCCACGGAAAAAATTTGCGCATGACTTTGGTTACGCCACTCCGCGTTGCCTGTGACGAGGGTCACCTCTCGTAGCCACATTCATCGGCAAGGGATGAGCATCGTCGGTTGACCGGAACAGCTTTCAACCCACCCGTACCGGGGGTGGAGCCGACAGCTTCGCGAGTCCATACTCAACCCTGCCCCCACCCGTTCCTGCCGGAGTCGTCGATGCATCGTCTTTTGAGTGGCCTGCTGGCCTTGTTGTTGCCGATCGCCGCGGTGGCCAATGAGCCAATCCGTCTGGCGCCTCCCGAGGCGATGTTCAAGGACAGCATCAAGCTGCAGCAGTTCGTGCGAGGGACCCTTCGGTTTGTGTTGCTGCACGAAACCGGTCATGGCTTCGTCGATCTCTACGGCATTCCTGTGCTGGGTCGAGAGGAGGACGCGGCTGATCGTTTTGCCACATGGTGGTTGTCACCGGATGGTCAGCAGGATGGTCGCGACGCCATTGCCGCAGTGGAGTGGTGGCTGGCGCTGAGCGAACAGAGTGAACTCACGCGCACCCAATTGGCATGGTGGGGCGAACACGGCATCGACGAGCAACGCGGTTACCAGATCATCTGTCTGCTGTATGGCGCCGATCCGGAGACGATGGGGCCACTGGCGGGTCGCCATGGTCTGCCCGAGTCGCGGCGCGAGTCATGTATTCCCGAAGCCCAGCAGAACGCAGCCTCGTGGCGAGCCTATCTGGGCGAACAGGGTGCACGGTTTCCGCTGCAACTGGATGGCTTCATCGCGCCGGTCAATCTGCATCCGGTGACGAATCCGGACAACGAGGCTGCGGCACAGCTGGTGCGCGAATGGGGGCTCCTGAATGAACTGTCCGACTTGCTCAAGCAGTTCCACTTTCCGGAGGGCAAAGGCCTGGTCCGTCTGCATGCCCAGGAGTGCGGCGGACCCAATGCTTACTGGAATCCCCAGGAACAGTCGATCGTTCTGTGTTATGAATTGGTCAATCTGGTTGCCGAGGTGGGTGTGGCGGCCGGTTTCAAGCAGGAAAACGCGCCCTGAGTCTTTTTGACGGCTTGTGTTGTGAATCAAGCACTTGCCTGCTGAATCGCGATGATTTCCGGCGATTCACAAAATTTCCTTGACGAACTTTTTGCATTCCGGCGCGCAGCTGACTATGATGCGCGCCCCTTCCGCAGGTAATGCCTGCGGGTTTTTGTTTTTGGAGCCCACATGCCAACCGTGAAAGTCCGCGAAAACGAGCCGTTTGAGTTTGCCCTGCGCCGCTTCAAGCGCTCGTGCGAAAAGGCCGGCATTCTTGCCGAGACCCGCAAGCGCGAGTTCTATGAAAAGCCGACGCAAGAGCGCAAGCGCAAGGCCGCTGCCGCGGTCAAGCGCAATTCACGTCGCGTTTCCCGCGATGTGACCAAGCGCAAGCGCCTGTACTGATCGCTGGTTTCGACATCAAGAGCCGACGCCACGAGAGTGCCGTCGGCTTTTTGTGTTCTTGGCGATCCAACAATTCAAGCCGTACCCAGGAGTATTCGGATGAGCCTCAAGGCCCAGCTGACTGAAGACATGAAGTCCGCCATGAAAAGCGGCGAAAAGGAAAAGCTCGGCGTGATCCGGTTGATCAATGCCGCGATCAAGCAACGCGAAGTCGACGAGCGCATCATGCTCGACGACACGCAGGTGTTGGCCGTGCTCGAGAAAATGCAGAAGCAACGCAAGGACTCGATCGAACAATACGTCGCCGCCGGCCGCGAGGATCTCGCACAGGTCGAGCGCAACGAAATGGTGATCATCCAGGCCTATCTGCCGGCACAACTCGACGCTGCGGAACTCGCGGCCATGGTTGTGGCGACGATCGCCGAAGTTGGTGCTGCGGGCCCGAAGGACATGGGCAAGGTGATTGCCGCGTTGCGTCCGAAAGTTGCCGGTCGTGCCGACATGGGCCAGCTGTCCGAGCAGATCAAGGCAAAACTCGCCGCACTGTAAGTGCCGACGAAGACCCCACCGTTCGAAGTCAGGACGGTGGCGGTTTGTCCACGGATCTGGAGACAGGTGCGCCGACGATGACGCGTGCATGCCTTTGGTAGGTGATGTAACTCACGGCCCACTGAAACAACACGATCACTCGGTTCCTGAATCCGATCAGGAACAGAAGGTGTGCAAAAAGCCAGAACAACCAGGCGGCCGCACCGGAAAAACGAAGGCCACGCAAATCGACGACTGCGGCGAGACGCCCGATCGTCGCGAGGTTGCCGAAGTCGCGATAGCGGAACTCGGCGTTGTCGGGTTTTCCCTGAAGTCTGCGACGAATCCGTTCGGCGACGAATCGCCCCATCTGCTTCGCCGCTGGCGCAACGCCCGGCACCGGTTTGCCGGCATCTGTCACGGACGCCAAGTCACCGATCACGAAGACTTCGGGATGTGCCGGCACACTCAGATCCGGCGCCACTCGCACACGCCCTGCCCGATCTCGTTCAGCGGGCAAGCACGCACCCAACGGTGACGCTGCAACACCCGCCGCCCACAAGACCGTTGCGGAGTCGATACGCGTTGACCCAACGGTGATGCCTGCGGCATCCATCGCCGACACCGGTTGCCCGACGTGCACCTGCACACCCAGCCTTTCCAACTGAAGTTTGGCGCTCTCGGAGAGCGTGGCCGGCATGGCCGACAACACCCGCGGACCCGCTTCGATCAAATGAATTTCGGCGCGACCCGGGTCGATCCGGCGAAACTCGCGCGGCAAGGTGTGTCGCGCAATCTCCGCCAGGGTTCCGGCCAATTCGACACCTGTAGGGCCGCCGCCGATGACCACGAATCGAAGCAGGCGCGCCTGCTCGACCGGATCATCACACGCCTCTGCGTGCTCGAAGGCCGACAGCATCCGCGAGCGGATCAGAAACGCATCATCGAGTGTCTTCAGGCCCGGCGCGTGTTCGCGCCATCCCTCGTTGCCGAAGTACGCGTGGGTTGCGCCCGCTGCAACCACCAGATAGTCGTAATCCCAATGCTGCTCACCCGCGTGGACACATCGCGCGATGGTGTCGATGCGGTCGACTTCGGCCATCAGCACGGTGACGTTCCGTTGCCCTCGCAGGATATGCCGCAGCGGCGCCGCGATGTCCGGCGCCGACAAGCCGGCCGTTGCCACTTGGTAGAGCAAGGGTTGGAACAGATGATGATTCGTCCGATCGATCAGCGTGATGTCCACCGGGGCGCGTGCCAACGCGCGCGTGGCCCACAATCCGCCGAATCCACCACCGATGACCACAACCCGGGCTCGCTTGGGCGAGGTCGGGTTGCGACCCGGATCAGTAACGTCCGTAGACATCGACTCGCGCACGATCCAGCGAGCGTTCGGTGTCACCGATCACGCCGACTTCGACGACACAACGTTTGCCGCCTTCCAGATCGACCCAACGGGATTCACCACCCTGGCGGATGCGATCACGAATGTGCAGCGTATCGGTCGAACCATCTCCGTAGCGCACCCACAGACTTTCGACTTCGACCTGACCTTTCTTCGCTTTGAGCTTGATCGCGTTGATTCGCGGCTTGCAGCGCGTGCGCAGGACATCGACGTCGTTTTCGTGATGTGCCAGCTTGGTGCTGCCGAGATAGCGCGCGCCATCGGCCGAAGCGACACCGGCGAATCCGGCAACGAACAAGGCTACGGCAGCAATCAGTGCGGACGGAAAAACGATCTGGCGATTCATGAGGCGCTCCGGTGTGGGTCAAACGATATCGCTGACAACGTCACCCTGCGATTTTCGTTGACACAGATTGTAGCGCCACACTGAACGGACTTCGCCGGGGCAGCCGGTCAAAGCATTCCGGTTTCGAGTTTGGCCACGTCGGACATCATCGATTGATTCCAGGGTGGATCGAAGACCAGCTCGACATCCGCTTCGGCGACCTTCGGCAACAACTCGATCTTGTCGCGGACATCGGTCACCAGGATGTCGCCCATGCCACAACCGGGCGCGGTGAGTGTCATCTTCACTTCGACGCGGCGCAAACCATCGTCCTGCCGCTGGATGTCGCAGGTATAGACCAGGCCGAGATCGACGATATTGACCGGGATCTCCGGGTCGAAGCAGGTGCGCAACTGTGACCACACCGCTTTCTCGAACTCGTCGTCGGTCGCGTTGTCGGGCAGTTCCGGCAAGGGCATGGGATCTTTGCCGATGGCGTCCGCATCCTGATTCTTGACGCGGAACAGGTTGCCCTCGACGAAGACCGTGAAGCTGCCACCCAGTGCCTGGGTGATGTAACCGACCTGACCGGCTGGCAAGTTGACCACGTCACCCGATGGCACCATGACCACTTCGCAGTCGCGCTCGAATCGGATCGGTTCGGAGGTTTGGCTGTAACGGCTCATGGAAACGGAAAGGGCTGAGGGTCGCGTAGTGTAGCGAGTCCGGCGTGAACGTCGGCGCGCGTTACGCTGACAAAAGGCGACTCATCACCGCCATCCGCATGGCGACCCCATTTCCCACTTGCTCCAGAATGACCGATTGGGAGCCGTCGGCGACCACACTGGCGATCTCCACTTCGCGGTTCATCGGGCCTGGATGCATGACGATGGCATCGGGCCGTGCTCGCGCCAATCGCTCCGGGGTGAGCCCCCACTCCGCAAAATATGCGGCATCCGAGGCAATCAACGCCTGATCCATGCGTTCCTTCTGGAGGCGCAGCATCATGACGACGTCGGCACCTTCGATGGCCTGATCGATGTTGTCGAATACCTGCCCGACCGAATGAAGTTCCGGCACCAGCAGTTGGCTGGGTGCTGCGAGGCGCAGATCGCGGACACCCAAGGTCTTGAGCGCATGAATGTCCGAACGGGCTACACGCGAATGCAGGATGTCGCCGACGATCGCCACACTGAGCCGGCTGAAATCGTCGCCCTTGTGACGGTGAATCGTGAAGGCATCGAGCAGCCCTTGGGTTGGGTGCGCGTGATTGCCATCACCGCCATTGACGATCGCCACGCCGGCCTGCGCATGTTCGGCGAGCAGGCCTGGTGTACCGTTTTCCTTGTGGCGCACGACAAACAGATCGCAGCGCATGGCTTCCAGCGTCCGCAAGGTGTCGATCAGCGTCTCGCCTTTTTTGGTCGATGACTGCCCGACATCGAAGTTGATGACGTCGGCACTGAGGCGAACCGCTGCCAGTTCGAAGCTGGTGCGCGTGCGCGTCGACGGCTCGAAGAACAGATTCACGACCGTGCGTCCTCGCAGCGTGGGCAACTTGTTGACCGGCCGCAAGGCGGTCTGTCGAAGGGCTGCGGCGGTGTCGATCAATGCCTCCAGTTCGGCGCGCGGCACACCCTCCAACGTGATCAGGTGACGCAATCGCCCGTCGGCGGCAAATTGGACTGCACTCATTTCGAGCCTCCGAGGCGAATCGTTTCCAGATGCAGATCGGGCTGACCACGCAACTTGATGTGCTGGTCGAGCGGCAAGGTCGGGCGCAATGCGACAAAATCCGCCTCGATCGGCAATTGCCGGCCGTTGCGCGACACCAGCACTGCCAACAGTACGGATGCGGGACGCCCCCAGTCGAAGATTTCGTTCAATGCGGCCCGAATGGTCCGGCCACTGAACAGGACGTCGTCAACGAGCAGTACGTTTTCACCTTCGATGGACCACGGCAGGTTCGACGGCATCACCCGCGGGTGCAACGCGTTCTGGCCGTGATCGTCGCGGTAGAAGCTGATGTCGAGCCGACCGATCGGCTGGTCCGGAACCAGCACCTGGGCAATCCGCTCGGCAAGCAACACGCCACCGGTCTGGATACCGATGATTCGGGGCGCGAAAACACCACGCGCCTCCAGGCCGCTGGCGATCGACGTGATCCACGGGGACAACAGGCTTTGCACATCCGGCAAGGAAGACATCGTGGCACCGGCAATCGAGGGGCCGCGAGTTTAGCAAGGTGCGAAGCCGGCACCGGGCGATACTTTCCCGCCGCGCTTTGGCACAATGCCGGGATGAACACATCGGGTTCCTGCATTGGCTGCCTTTGAATACCTCGCACTGGACAGCAAGGGCCAGAACACGCGTGGCGTGATCGAGGCGGACACGCCGCGTTCGGCGCGCAGCCTGCTGCGCGAACGCGGCCTGAACGCGCTGGAGCTGAACGAGGTCACTGAAAAGTCGAAAGGCGGCGGCAACCTGGAATTCGGCGGCCGCGGCAATCGACTGCGCAGCAAACAGCTGGTCATCCTGACCGAACAATTGTCGACGCTGGTTCACGCGGGGCTGCCGATCGACGAAGCACTTTCGGCGCTGTCCGACGAGACCGATGACGCCCGCCTGAAACGCGTGGTCGCCGCGTTGCGCGCCCGGGTCATGGAAGGTCGAACGTTGGCAGACGCGTTTCGCGAGTTCCCGGACAGTTTCCCGGAACTGTTTCCGGCCACGACTGCGGCTGGCGAACAGACCGGTCGGTTGGGCGAGGCACTCGGCCGGCTTGCCGAGTACACCCAGAACCGCGACTCCCTTCAACGCGATCTGATTGCGGCGCTGGCCTATCCACTGCTGTTGCTCGCGGTGGCGCTTGCGGTCGTGACCGGGTTGATGACCACGGTGGTCCCCAAGATCGTTGCCGTGTTCGAAAACATCAAGGCGGAATTGCCCTTGCTCACCCGGGTCCTCATCACCACCAGCGAATTTCTGACCAGTTATGGTTGGCTGTTGCTGGGCGGCGTGATCGCCCTTGGTGTGGCTGCAGTTCTGGCGCTGCGCCAGGAGTCGGTGCGCTTGTGGCTGGATCGGGTAGCGCTCAAGTTGCCGATGTTCGGTCGACTGCTGCGCGCC
>JBEIPT010000432.1:0-3250 GCA_040376895.1 Lysobacteraceae bacterium
CTGTATAAATCGGCGGCAGAAGTGAAGGTGATGCGCGAAGCCGCGCGGATTTCCGCTCAGGCGCATATCCGTGCGATGCAGGCCTGCCGGGCCGGGTTGCATGAGTTCAGTCTGGAAGCCGAGCTCGATTACGAGTTCCGCAAGGGCGGGGCGAAGATGCCGGCCTATGGTTCGATCGTCGCGGCCGGGCGCAACAGCTGCATCCTGCATTACCAGCAGAACGACGCGGTGCTCAAGGACGGCGATCTGGTGCTGATCGACGCCGGTTGCGAGATCGACTGCTACGCCAGCGACATTACGCGCACCTGGCCGGTCAACGGCAAGTATTCCGCGGAACAGAAGGCGATCTACGAGTTGGTGCTGGCTTCCCAGGAAGCGGCATTTGCCGAAATCGCCCCGAACAAACACTGGAACCAGGCGCACGAAGCCACGGTTAAAGTCATCACAGCCGGGCTGGTGAAACTGGGTTTGTTGCAGGGCGACGTCGACGAGTTGATCGCGAGCGAAGCCTATAAAGCGTTTTACATGCATCGCGCCGGCCACTGGCTGGGCATGGATGTGCATGACGTCGGCGAGTACAAGGTCGGCGGCGAATGGCGCGTGCTGGAAGTCGGCATGGCGCTGACCGTGGAGCCGGGGATCTACATTGCCCCGGACAACCAGAACGTAGCGAAGAAATGGCGCGGCATTGGCGTGCGCATCGAGGACGACGTCGTGGTGACCAAAACCGGCTGTGAAATCCTGACCAGCGGCGTACCGAAAACGGTCGCCGAGATCGAGGCCTTGATGGCTGAAGCGCGGACAAAAGCGGCATGAGTCGAATCAATCTTGCAATCATTGGTGGCGGCCTGGTCGGCGCGAGCCTGGCATTGGCGCTGCAGGCCGGGGCCAAGGCTCGCGGCTGGAAGATCGTGCTGATCGAGCCGTTTGCCCCCGGCCACACCTACCAACCGAGCTATGATGCCCGGTCCTCGGCGCTGTCCTACGGCGCCAAGCAGATTTATCAACGGTTGGGCGCGTGGCAGGAAATCTCCCGCCGCGCGGAGCCGATCAAGCAGATCCACGTCTCCGACCGTGGTCGTTTCTCCACCGCGCGATTGTCGGCGATGGAAGAGGGCGTGCCGGCGCTGGGCTATGTGGTGGAAAACGCCTGGCTCGGCCAATGCCTCTGGCAAGGTCTGGACAAGGACGTGGTCACCTGGCGCTGCCCGGCGGAAGTCACGCGCATGGAGCCGCTGACCGATGGCTATCGCCTGACCCTCAATGATGAAACCACCCTGGAATGCGACCTCGCGGTGCTGGCGGATGGCGGCCGTTCCGGCCTGCGCGAGCAACTGGGAATCGGCATCAAAACGCGCCCGTACAACCAGAGCGCGCTGATCGCCAACGTCACCCCGAGCGAAGCGCACAACGGCATGGCCTTCGAACGTTTCACCGACGATGGCCCGATGGCGTTGTTGCCGCTGCCGGAAAACCGCTGTGCCCTGGTCTGGACCCGTCTGGGCATGGACGCGCAACGGCTGGCCGCCCTGGATGAACGCAGTTTCCTCAGCGAATTGCAGGGCGTGTTCGGTTATCGCCTCGGCACCTTGAAACAGGTCGGCGCGCGGCATCTTTACCCGCTGACACTGATTGAAGCCGAAGAGCAGGTGCGTCCGCATCTGGCGATTCTCGGCAACGCCGCTCACAGCCTGCACCCGATTGCCGGCCAGGGTTTCAACCTGTCCCTGCGAGATGCGCAGGCGTTGGCGGATGCGCTGCTCGCGAGCGAGAAAGCCCCCGGCGACTTTGCGACCTTGCAGGCTTACCGCGAGCGTCAGCGTCTGGATCAAAACCTGACCGTGGGATTTTCCGATCAGGTCACGCGGTTGTTCGGCAGTACTCAACCGCTGGTCTCGCTGGGCCGAAACATCGGCCTGCTCGGCCTCGATCTGCTGCCACCGGCCAAGCGTTGGTTCGCCCGGCAGGCCATGGGCCTGGGTACGCGTCCCGATGCTTGAGTGGTTGACGAGCCGGTTCGGCAAAGCACGATTGTTGCGCTGGTTCATGACCTTCTACCCGCCGTACCTTGGCGCCGGGGTCCGCGTGCGGCACATCAGCGATGACTTCCGGGACATCAAGGTGTCCATGGGGTTGGGCTGGTACAACCGCAATAACGTCGGCACTCAGTTCGGTGGCAGCCTGTATTCGATGGTCGATCCGTTCTATATGTTGATGTTGATGGAAAACCTCGGCCGTCGGTTCATCGTCTGGGACAAAGCGGCGGACATCGATTTCATCTCGCCAGGCAAAGGTCCGGTGTTCGCCAGTTTCAGGATCGACGAAACCTTGCTCGACGAGATCCGCCAACAAACGGCGAACGGCGAAAAATACCTGCCGCAATTGCAGGTCGATATCCACGACGGCGCCGGCACCCTGGTGGCCCGTGTCCGGAAAACCCTTTACGTGCGGCTCAAGCCGCAAGCGAGACAGGCTTAAAGCATGGAAATGCGCGCAGATCTGCTGATTGTCGGGGCCGGAATGGTCGGCAGCGCCCTGGCGCTGGCGTTGCAGGACAGCGGGCTGGAAGTCCTGCTGCTGGACGGCAGCCCGATGAGCGTCAAACCCTTCGACGGGCAGGCGCCGTTCGAACCGCGAGTGAGCGCCTTGTCGGCCGCCAGCCAGCGGATTCTCGAACGGCTGGGGGTCTGGGATGGCATCGCCAGCCGGCGCAGCAGTCCTTACACCGACATGCACGTCTGGGACGGCAGCGGCACCGGGCAAATCCACTTCTCGGCCTCCAGCGTTCACGCCGAGGTGCTCGGGCATATCGTCGAGAACCGCGTGGTTCAGGACGCCTTGCTCGACCGTTTGCACGACTGCGACCTGGGAATGCTGGCCAATGCGCGTCTGGAACAAATGCGCCGCTCCGGTGACGACTGGCTGCTGACCCTGGCCGATGGCCGCACCTTGCGTGCGCCTTTGGTGATCGCGGCGGACGGTGCCAACTCGGCGGTGCGGCGCCTGACCGGCGTGGCCACGCGCGAGTGGGATTATCTGCACCACGCAATCGTCACCAGCGTGCGCAGCTCACAACCCCACCAGATGACGGCCTGGCAACGGTTCACCGATCATGGTCCGTTGGCGTTTCTGCCTCTGGAGCGGGACGGTCGGCAGGATTGGTGTTCGATCGTCTGGTCGACCACGCCGAGTGAGGCCGAACGCTTGATGGCGCTTGATGATGAAGGTTTCTGTCGCGAGTTGGAGCAAG
>JBEIPT010000455.1:0-2972 GCA_040376895.1 Lysobacteraceae bacterium
AAGGTGGTCATTGGCATCAAACCCTTCGACAGGTGTGTTGTCTTCCAGCATCGCCAGCACCTGTGTTCGAGTGAGTTGGCGATTGATGGCTTCAGGTGCCTGGCCCGACAACATGGCGATGTAGTAGAGCGCACGGCGCGCTGGCTGCTTTTGATAGTTGCCACCGTCCCAGCCTGGATCACGGCGGATCGCCTCGAACGTGGATTGCCACAGCAGCAGATCGTATGGCGTCAGTCGCGGTGATCCCTGGATGACGATCGCCGATCTGGCGAATTCGGGATCCTGAAGGATCCACTCCAACACCTGCATGCCACCCATCGACAATCCGACCAGCGCCTGAACATGTTCCAGTTCGAATTCGACTTCAAGCAATCGCCGGCTCGCTGCCACCATGTCGGCCATGCCGACAATCGGGAAAGACATCCTGGGCTGTTTCGCACTGTTGGACGGAGAACTCGACACTCCGTTCGCCAATGCATCC
Organism: Lysobacteraceae bacterium; assembly: GCA_040376895.1. Lineage (GTDB taxonomy): Bacteria > Pseudomonadota > Gammaproteobacteria > Xanthomonadales > Ahniellaceae > Ahniella. The sequence goes on from JBEIPT010000455.1 coordinate 482, forward strand.
ACCACAATGATGAAATGGTGCTCAGGGTCCAACAGACCTTCGGTGCCGACCAGACCTGCGAGCTGCTCGCTTTGCCCGCCAAACCAGGTCAGCAACACCACGGCGTTGTTTCGCTCAGTGTTCAACGAACCGAATGTCCGGTATCCAACCTGCAGATCTTCGATGACTTTGCCGGACTGAAGCGGCAGATCGCCAAGTTCTGCATGTTTGAGCTCCTGCCCCGCGGCGGGAGTCGCCCAACCGATCGCCAGCATCAGCGCCAGCAAACGCTGCTTCATCAATTTGCCTGCAGCACGGACTGGGTGAACTGGGCACGCAACAGAGCGGCGGCTTGTTCCGGCGCCTCCATGGGCGTCATGTGCCCGCAGTCCGGCAACACTTCGATCCGCGGCTCGCGCAGGCCGGCACGAAATGCATCGACCGAGCGCACATCCAGCATTTGATCGTCCTCGCACCACAGTACCAGCGTCTGTGCCGGCAACTCGGGCAGTCGCCCTTGCAGCAAATAGACCTGGTCTTCGGCGATCAACTGCTTGAGGACCTGACCCCACAATTCTGCCCTTGGCGCCGTTCTTGCAGCGTATGCCGCGCGGACCCGAGGTGGCGCAAACGGGGGATGTTTGAATGCCAGAGCGATGAATCGGTCGAACCGGGCCAGATCGGGCGTGACAAACGGATTGCCGCCGCCTTCCAGTTCAACCTGAAACGGATTGCGCGGAAACGGCACACCGGCTGAATTGACCAGGCTCACGCTGAGCACACGCTCGGGATGCTGAACGGCATAGACACCGGCAATGTGGCCACCCATGGAATGGCCAGCCAGATGAAAACGCTCGATACCCAGCGCTTCCACAAACGCATGCAGCCGGGCTACCTGCGTCTCCACACGGTAGTCACCATCCGGGCTGTCCTCACTCTCGCCGAACCCGGACAGATCGGGAATGTAGAGATGGTAACCATCCAGAAACCGCGCGGTCGGGTACCAGTTTTCCTTGGAACCGGCGAGGCCATGAACGAGCAGAACCGGTTCGCCCTCCCCGCCTTCGGCATAGACCCACAACTGACCATCGAACTCGATGTGCTCGAGGTGCAAGCCTGCCATCCAGCGTTGACGGGCGAAGTCGGCGTCGAGGAATGCGCCCGGTCTTAACCAGTAGACGGCGCCGAGCACCATCCAGAATACGAGCAGCACGCCAATGAGGCGGTGCCGCAGCTTCATTCGGCGTAGCGGATTGGATGAGTCGTGTGCGGCCATGTGCTGATTATGGCGCAGAGCCGGGTCCACGAGTGATCCGGTTCTCGAATCCGGTCAGGTCCGGTCAGCTCAGCCGGGCACGAACGCGTTCGATCGCCGACACGAACACATCGAGTTCTTCGATCGTGTTGTAGAACGCCAGCGACACCCGCGCCGTAGCAGGTACGCCATAGAACTGCATCAGCGGGTGGGCGCAGTGATGCCCGGACCGTACTGCGACACCTTCGAAGTCGAGCAAAGTGGCCACGTCATGGGCATGGACTCCATCGATGACAAACGAAAACACCGGAGCACGGTGACGGGCCTGGCCGATCAGGCGAAAGCCCTCGATGCCGGCGAACCGTTCGAGGGCCGCGTCACGCAACATGCGCTCGCGTTCGGCAATGGCGTCGATTCCGACGGCTTCGACGTAACGGATCGCCTCGGCCAAGCCGATGAATCCTGCGATGTTCGGCGTACCCGCTTCAAAACGATGCGGCGGCTCGGCAAACGTGGTGCCGCTGAAGCTTACGGTACGGATCATTTCGCCGCCGCCGAAGAACGGCGGCATCGAGTCCAGATGCTCGCGCCGGGCATACAGCGCACCCGTGCCGGTGGGACCAAAGAGTTTGTGGCCAGTGAAGACGTAGAAATCACAACCCAGCGCTGCGACATCCACCGCAAGATGCGGCACCGCCTGTGATCCATCAATGAGCACCGGGACGCCATGCGCTTTGGCCAGCGCGACGACCTCGGCTACCGGATTGATCGTGCCGAGTGCATTCGATACGTGTGTGACGCCGATCAACTTGGTTCGTGGCGTGATCAGCGCGGCCAGTTCATCGAGCAATAATTCGCCGGCTTCGTTGATCGGCGCGGCCACGACTCGAGCACCGACCCGCTCCGCAATGAGTTGCCAGGGCACGATGTTGGCGTGGTGCTCCATGTACGACACCAGGATCTCATCGCCGGCACTGAGGCGAGGCGCCAGGAAACTGTAGGCGACCAGATTGATCGCCTGCGTGGTGCCGGAGGTCAGCACGATCTGCTCACGGCTGGGCGCGTGCAGCAATCGAGCGATGGCGTCACGCGCGCCTTCGTACAACTCGGTCGCCTCGGCGCCCAATGTATGTACAGCGCGCGCCACGTTGCCGTTGCACTCACGGTAGTAACCGGTCACTGCATCGATGACGGATTGCGGTTTCTGCGCGGTGTTGGCGTTGTCGAAATAGACCAACGGCTTGCCGTGCACACGAC
>JBEIPT010000550.1:0-2185 GCA_040376895.1 Lysobacteraceae bacterium
GCGTTTGCGGATGGCCTCGAAGTACGCCGGGTTCGTCGGTCGAGGCAGATACTGACCACGCCCGCGCTCGGCACGCAGGTCACCATCGACCCAGGCCAATTGCCCACGCGAGAATGTGTGGGTGGCGAGCCCCTTGAGTTCGCGACCTTCGAATATATTGAAATCGACATTCTGGTGATGGGTCTTGACCGATACCGTGCGTGTTGCGGCCGGATCCCAGATGACCAGGTCGGCGTCGGCACCGATACGCAATGAACCCTTGCGCGGATACAGGTTGAAGATCTGCGCGGCATTCGTGCTGGTGACCTTGACGAATTCGTTGGGCGTCAGGCGCCCGCTGTTCACGCCGTAATGCCACAACACGCCCATTCGATCCTCGATGCCGCCACAGCCATTGGGAATCTTGGTGAAGTCGTCCTTGCCGGCCGCCTTTTGTGGTGCACAGAAGCAGCAGTGATCAGTGGCGGTGGTATGCAGATGCCCGGCCTGAAGGCCCGCCCACAATGCCCGTTGATGCTCCTTCGGACGAAACGGCGGACTCATCACGTGCGCTGCGGCACGCGTGAAATCCAGATCGCGATACACCGAGTCATCGATCAGCAGATGTCCAGCAAGCACTTCACCAAACACGCGCTGCCCCTCATTTCGGGCGCGCGTGATCGCCTCCAGCGCCTGACGCGCGGACACATGCACCACGTAGATCGGCGCACCCAGCACTTCGGCAATACGAATCGCACGGTTCGCGGCCTCACCCTCGACGGCAGGCGGTCTCGACATCGGGTGTGCTTCCGGACCCGTGATGCCACGCGCGAGCAGTTGTTTCTGCAAGCGATAGACCAGTTCACCGTTTTCGGCATGGACCGTCGGCAACGCACCCAATTCGAGGCATCGGGTAAAACTGTTCACCAGCACTTCGTCGTCGCACATGATGGCGTTCTTGTAAGCCATGAAGTGCTTGAAACTCGATACGCCATGTTCGTGCGCCAACTCGCCCATTTCGCGGTTGACCGACTCATCCCACCAGGTTATGGCGACATGGAATGCATAGTCGGAAGCCGCTTTTTCGGCCCAGCCGCGCCATTCCCGGAACGCCGCCATCAGCGATTGTCGGGGATTGGGAATGACGAAGTCGATGATGCTGGTGGTGCCGCCCGCGAGACCGGCTGCCGTGCCCGAATAGAAGTCATCGGATGCCACCGTACCCATGAACGGCAACTCCATGTGCGTGTGGGGGTCGATACCACCCGGCATGACGTACTGCCCACCCGCATCGATGGTCTTGGCGCCGTTCGGCGCCTCCAGGTCGACGCCGACTGCAGCGATGCGTCCGTCGCGAATCAGCAGATCCTTACGCTCGGTCACTTCCGCATCGATCAGGGTGCCACCACGAATCAGGGTATCCATACAGGGTCCTCCAACATGCCAAATCGGTCCTTCCGATCGTAGCCCATTCACGCGCCTCCTTGCCTCAGGCGCCCACACGCGGGATTCTTGGCACCCCGGATACTCTGGAGTCGCCGAGCATGGCCACGATCACCCGTCACGGACCACTGCGCCACCTGCGCGCGGAACCGAACCAGCATGTGCTGCATTTCAGCAACGGCAAGCTTTCGCGCTCCGGCGCCGGCATGGCGTACTGGTTCCTGCCGCTCAGTGCGGCGATGGCCCAGGTGCCGGTCGAGGACTGCCAGACGACGTTCGTGTTGAACGAACGCTCCGCCGATTTTCAGGCTTTGAGTGTGCAGGTCAGCGTGACCTACCGGGTGCAGGACCCATCGCGCGCCTGCGCCCGAGTCAACTTCAGCATCGATGTGAACACCGGTCTGTGGCTGCAGCGCCCGCTGGAAACCCTCGCCACATTCTGGCTGCAGCGATCAGTGCCCACTGCACGATCACACATCGCCCAACTGTCGCTGCAGGATGCCCTGCGGCACGGTTCGGACAGCATTCGGCAGGCTCTGGTCGCCCATCTTGGCCAGGACGCGGAGATCCCGAACATGGGCCTGCAACTGGTCGGACTGGTGATCGACCACGTCGCGCCTGCTGCTGAAGTCGAGAAGGCTTTGGAACTGGTACGCTTGACGGAAGCAGAAGTAGGGGATGCCCACAAGGCTTGGGCCAGTTTGTGTCAAGCTTTAATGATTGCGAGCGAGTTTCGCTATGTGGATTGATGGTTGTTCAGGAC
>JBEIPT010000391.1:0-3761 GCA_040376895.1 Lysobacteraceae bacterium
CAGGTCGTACAGATCCTTGTTGGACGGCTCGCCCGGGTCGATCTGGTTCTTGATGCCGTCCAGACCGGCCATCATCAAGGCCGAGAAGATCAGGTAGCCGGAATTCATCGGATCCGGGAAGCGGATTTCGATACGACGGGCCTTCGGGCTCGAGACCCACGGAATGCGGCAGGACGCCGAACGGTTGCGGGCCGAATAGGCGAGCATGACCGGCGCTTCGTAACCCGGCACCAGGCGCTTGTAGCTGTTCGTCGTCGAATTCGTGAACGCGTTGATGGCACGGGCGTGCTTGAAGATGCCGCCGATGTACCACAGCGCCATCTGGCTCAGCCCACCGTAACCGTCACCGGAGAACAGGTTGGAGCCAGCCTTCGCCAACGACTGGTGCACGTGCATGCCGGAGCCGTTGTCACCGACGATCGGTTTGGGCATGAAGGTGACCGTCTTGCCGTGGCGATGCGCGACATTCTTGATCACGTACTTCATGGTCAGCAGTTCATCGGCCTTCTTGACCAAGGTGTTGAACTTGGTGCCGATTTCGCACTGGCCGGCGGTAGCCACCTCGTGGTGATGCACTTCGACATCCATGCCGCAAGCTTCGAGGATCTTGCACATCTCACCACGGAGGTCACCGAACGAGTCGACTGGGGAAACCGGGAAATAACCGCCCTTGACGCCCGGACGATGACCGGAGTTGCCGGCCTCGAAGCGCTTGTTCGAACTCCACGCGGCCTCTTCGGATTCGATTTCGAACCCGACGGCATTCATGTTGTTCTGCCAGCGCACGCTGTCGAAAATGAAGAATTCCGGCTCCGGACCGAAGAAGGCGCTGTCGGCAATGCCACTGGCCTTGATGAACGCTTCAGCGCGCTTGGCAGCCGAGCGCGGGCAACGGGAATAGGCCTGCATGGTCGACGGCTCGAGGACGTCGCACACGAGGTTCAACGTGGCATGCTCTGTGAACGGGTCGACGACGGCGCTGGACGGATCCGGCATCAGCACCATGTCGGACTCATTGATGCCCTTCCAGCCGGAAATCGACGATCCATCGAACATCTTGCCATCTTCAAAGAACGACGCATCAATCTGCTTCGCCGGAAACGTCACGTGGTGCTGCAAACCACGCATATCGGCAAAACGCAGGTCGACGAACTCGATTTCGTGGTCCTTGATCATCTTCAGCACATTTTCACCGGACATGATGCACTCCTTTGGGGATTGGAAAGGGAACTGGCCCTCAGGTACTGCAATCGCCATGCCAAGTTCGAAAAGCCGGCATAATCAGCTACTTGGATTGCTTCGCCAGAACCATCCGATTGTTCTTGCACCAACCCGGGGCAGGTTGAGCACAGCTACCGGGATTCAATCGCTTCCCTACCCGGTCAGACTTTGCTGAAATGCCGGACACCCGACCTGGAGCCCGTCATGCGCAAATTCCTGTTCAGAACCCTGCCGGTCGTTGCCATCCTCTTGGCCATCGCGGTCGCCATGAACCCTGGCCCGGAAGCCCATCGCGAGCAGATCAAGGACCAACTGGCCGAACGAAGCCAATTTGCGAAGATCCTGCTGGTCGGACCAATCACTGCATTTGCGTCCAACTACCACAGCATCGGCGTGGCGTCATACACCACGGTGCAGGACCGGACGGTTTCGATTGGTGTGTTCGGCATGGTGTTCGTGCTCGACCAGAAGGACTGACCTTCGGCAGCGGATCGCTCGCGCCATTGCTGGCACAATCGCAAACTGATTTGAACCTGGAACGCCCATGACTCAGGAACTTGCCCAGTTGTATGCCGAACATGTCAAAACCGTCTGTGCTCGCGCCACGCGCGCCCTGGAACTGGGTGGGTTCGACCACCTGCTGATTCCGTCCGGCATCCTGACCTATCGATTCCTCGACGACCGACCGTATCCGTTTGCCGTCAACGCTCAATTCAAGGCCTGGTTGCCGCTGACGCAGCATCCGGATTGCTGGATCAGTTTCACACCGGGTCAAAAGCCGGTTCTGGTGTACTGCCAACCGGACGATTACTGGCACATCCCCCCGGCGCCCCCAAGTGGCTTCTGGGTGGAGCACTTCGACATCCGGCCGATCAGCGAACCTGCCGACGCGCGCGACCATCTGCCGAAGTCCGGACGTTTGGCCATCATTGGCGAACCAAACGCAGCACTCGACGGTTATGCACCGAACAACCCGGAACTGGTGATCAACAGCCTGCATTGGGCGCGCTCGGCGAAGACCGCCTATGAGCTCGCGAACATGCGCCTCGCGACCCGCCGCGCGGTCAAGGCACATCGTGCCGCCGAACGAGCGTTCCGCACCCGTGGTTCCGAGCTCGATATCCATCGCGCGTATCTCGCAGCATCCGGGCACAACGACTTTGACTTGCCGTACACCAATATCGTCGCGCTGAACGAACATGGCGCGACACTGCACTACCAGTATCAGAGTGCGGATGTGCCATCGGAACATCACGCATTCCTGATCGATGCCGGCGCCGAGATCAATGGTTATGCGTCCGACATCACACGCACATACAGTTTTGCCGACCCAGAGTTCCAGGCACTGATCGATGCGGTCGATGCCGCGCAGTTGGCTTTGTGCGCCCAGGTCCGGGCCGGCGCCTCGTATCCGGCAATCCATCTCGACACGCATCTGCGCATGGCACGGATCCTGGCCGACCAGGGTTATGTGGCAATGAGCCCCGAGTCCATGGTCGAAACGCGTGTCACCAGCACGTTCTTCCCGCACGGCGTTGGCCATCCGCTGGGCTTGCAAGTCCATGACGTGGCCGGCTTCCAGGAATCCGAGCGGGGTGGCGCCATTGCGCGCCCGGACGGCCATCCGTTCCTGCGCATGACCCGCACGTTGGACGAGGATTTTGTCGTCACCATCGAACCTGGCATCTACTTCATCGATACCTTGCTGAAAAAACTGGCGTCGACCGAACATGGCAAGGTGCTGGACTGGAACAGGATCGCGCGCATGAAAAAGTTCGGCGGCGTCCGCATCGAAGACAACGTTCGGGCCACGTCCGGCGCACCAGAGAACCTCACGCGTGACGGATTCGCCGAGATCACCGCATGAGTGAGCCTTGGACGCGCGTTTGCACTGAAGGTGAACTGTTGCCCGGCGAATGCCGGGTGATCGATGTCGATGGTGCGATGGTCGCGCTTTACAACATCGATGGGCAGTACTACGCCATCGAAGATGTGTGCACCCATGATGGCGGTGAACTCGCTTCCGGAAATCGCGAGGGTTTTGTCGTGACTTGCCCACGCCATGGCGCACAATTCGACGTGCGCAGCGGCGAGGCACTTTGTGCCCCGGCTTACACGCCAACCGCGGTATTTCCGGTCAAGGTCGAAAACGGCGTGGTCTGGACGCGCGACGATCGTTGGTAAGCGCACTCGCCATCCCGCGCCCATGTACTGACAAACCTTCATCACGAAGACCGCGAAGCGGCTGATCCAGAGTTCGTCATTGCGAAGACCGCGAAGCGGTCTGTGGCAATCTCGTCCTTGCCTCAGGCCGGAACGCACACACAAGATTGCCGCGCCCTTCGGGCTCTCCATGACGACGTCAAGCGAGCGCATCCCGATCCATCGACGCATCGCGGCTGAAGCCGCTCCCACAGAGCTCGTAACGTGTCGCTCGCCTCAGGCCCCCAACTGTGGGAGCGGCTTCAGCCGCGAGGAAAAGTCGTCAATGCCCGAACGAAGAATGCCGTTTCGCAGGCATACAAAAAGCTCGCAATGAC
>JBEIPT010000605.1:0-1709 GCA_040376895.1 Lysobacteraceae bacterium
GGCCTGGCAGCACAGCGTGTGCAGGGGCGCGCCTCGACGATCGCCATTCGCGGTCTGGCCGGCGACTTCGCCACCACGCTGCTGAACGGTCGCGAACAAGCCAGCATCGGCGACAACCGTGGCGTCGAGTTCGACCAGTATCCATCCGAGTTGCTCAGCTCCGCAGTGGTCTACAAGACTCCCGATGCAAGCCTTGTCGGCCAGGGCCTGTCCGGCACGGTCGACCTGCGCACGGTGCGCCCGCTGTCATTCCCGGAACGCACGTTCGCCGTCAACGCACGCATGGAAAAGAACTCGCTCGGCGAGCTCAATCCGGGTGTTGATGACTTCGGCAATCGCCTGAGCGCTTCGTACATCGACCAGTTTGCCGATGACACGGTTGGCATCGCGATCGGTTACGCCCGCCTTGATTCGCCCGGCCAGGCCCAGCGCTGGAACGCATGGGGCTATCCGACCGGCACGATCAACGGTCAGGCCGACGTGCGCATCATCGGTGGTTCGGAGTCCTGGTCCACATCGACCGACAACGTCCGCAACGGCTTGATGGCGGTTCTCGAATACCAGCCGAACGATTTTTACTCGACGGCAATCGATCTGTATCACTCCACGTTCGACAAGGCCGAAACCACGCGTGCGCTGCAGGTGGGTCTGGGCTGGTCCGGTGCAACGCTTCGCCCGGGCACGGCAGTCGTCGAGAATGGCGTGCTGATCAGCGGCACTGCCGATGGCGTGAAGCCGGTCATCCGCAACGACTTGAACGAACGCGAAGACGACCTGTTCGCGGTGGGCTGGAACAACAAATTCAGCTTCGCCGACAACTGGACGGCAGAAGCCGATTTCAGCATGTCGAAAGCCTCGCGCGACGAGATGATTCTCGAAACCTACGCAGGCACGGTCGGCGTGACCGACACCGTGACCTACACGCTTGATCCGAGCACGGGCTTGCCGACGCTGGACTTCGGCCTGGACTACTCCGATCCGAACATCATCCGCCTGACTGACTCCGGTGGTTGGGGCCAGGACGGATACGTCAAGTTCCCGGAAGTCGAGGATGAGCTGACGTCGATTCGCCTGTCGGCAAACCGCAGCTTTGATGCCGGTTTCCTGAGTGGCCTGGAATTCGGCGTGAACCTCTCCGATCGCGAGAAGAGCCGCAACGTTCCCGAGTCATTCCTCGACCTGCTGAGCCGCCCGACTTCCGCTCAATCGGTCATCACGAACCCGGCCGACCTGAGCTTCACCGGCATCGGCAACGTGCTCGGTTACAACGTCGGATCGGCGTTCGCCTCGCTGTACAACCTGCGAACGAACTTCAACCAGGACATCACGAACAAGAACTGGGTCGTCAACGAAAAGGTCGACACGTTCTTCGCACAGATGAACATGGAAACCGAAATCGGCTCCTCGGTGACGATGAAGGGCAACCTCGGCTTCCAGCACATCCGCACCGATCAGGATTCCGATGGTTTTTCGGTCGCGAACGGCAATGCCGCCGGAGCAACACCGTTCTCCGGGGGCACGAGTTACAGCGATACATTGCCTAGTCTCAATCTGAACTTCACGTTTCCGTTCGAGCAGGTCCTTCGCTTCGGCGCCGCAAAACAGATGGCGCGTCCGCGGCTCGACCAAATGCGCGCGAACAACAACTACAACATCGATCCGGCGACATTGCGCTGGGGCGGTGGTGGCGGCAATCCGGAACTCGAACC
>JBEIPT010000104.1:0-10507 GCA_040376895.1 Lysobacteraceae bacterium
ATCAAACGCTCCGACGCAAGCCAATCGGCCACTTGCACTGATACTGCAGCCGGCACCGAATCATCGGCGTCGCCGATCACCATCAACACCGGGCAGTCCGGGCGCGCCAGTTCGATCCCCGACTGAATCTGCGCCAGCACAGGCGCCGACTCATCGCGCCACAAACGCCACAACCAGTCCCAGGTAGCCGGATCGGCATCCGGAACGGCACGTGCGGTGCTCGCCAGGTTCGCGGTTGTTGCCCATGGTTCGACCCGACCTTCGGGCACCTCCCACTGCACTTGAGCGGCGAAGGGAGCCGGAGGCACAGGATTCACCAGCACGGCCGCTCCGACGTGTTGGCGGGACCCTTCCGTCTGGGCCAAATCCATCGCCAACAATCCTCCAAGACTGGCGCCGATCAACACCCACGGCGGTCCATCGGCGTCGAACAATCTGCGCAACTGCGCCAGATAATCGGCATAAGTCGTGTCCGCCAGACCAGCAGGGCTTGGCAACAATTCAGGGCAAACCACCGACCAACCTGCTGCTTCAAACACCGATTGCCAGACACGCCATTCAAACGGGCCGCCACCGGCGCCATGAATCAGCATCAGTCGATGGGTTGGCAATGGCGTGAATGCTCTGGACACGAAGGGACTCGTCGTCAACGCAAAGTCCGCAGATTACACTCAGCGCATGTCGACCTACTTCATTTCCGATCTGCACTTGCTGGAATCGCGCCCGCAAGCCACTAAGGCGTTCATGACTTTTCTGGACCACATCCGGGATCGGGCCGAAGCGCTCTACATCCTCGGTGACCTGTTCGAGGTCTGGGTCGGCGACGACGATGACGCCCCATTTGCATCGTCGATCCGTGACCTGCTGGCGAAGCAGAGCCGCGCGCATCCGGTTGCATTCGTGCGCGGCAATCGTGATTTCCTGATTGGCACGCGCTTCTCGGAAGAAACGGGTGTGCGTCTGCTCGACGACGAAACCGTGGTCGATCTCTATGGCGAACGAACCCTGCTGCTGCACGGCGACACTCTGTGTACCGACGACGTGGGTTATCAGGCCTTCCGTCGCACCAGCCGGGACCCGACCTGGCAGCAGCAACTGCTTGCACAGCCGCTGGCGGCACGTCGGGCGTTTGCGGCTCAGGTCCGAGCAGCCAGCGCGGACGCCATGAGCGGCAAGAGCGAAGCGATCATGGATGCCAATCTCGACGCCGTGCGTGAGGTGATGTCACGGCAAGCCTGCACCCGGCTGATCCACGGCCATACCCATCGGCCAGCCGTGCACAAAACCCAGCGTACGCAGGTGGGTGGGTTGAGGATCGTGCTTGGCGACTGGTACGAGCAAGGTTCCGTGCTGGTGGTCGATCAGGCCGGCATCGAACTGCAAGCCCTGTCGTTCGATGCCGGAATCATGTCGGCTGACCATTGAACGAAAGCACTCCGCCACGAGTTCGGGCGCAACCCGAACTCGAGATGACGACAACACGGTCCCGCCTTCAACAGTTGGTCAGTGTTTCGACTTTGGATCGCGTGTGGGCGGATTGACCCAGATCACCTCGACGCCGGCCTTGTCGGCCTTGGACTCGACTGCCGTGATGTAACGCTGGTCCCGTTCGCGGGGGCCATTGTCGGCAAGGTCGGATTTGCTGCTGTTGCTGGCGCAGGCGCCAACCAGCAGGGACAGGGACGTGAGCACGATGAAGCGAATCTTCATATGGCCTCCGATGCTGTGGATACCGCACGGCCGATGCCGTTCGGCATGAAACGGAGATTACGCTCGCCCGAAAGGATTGTCTTGTGAAGATCGTCACGGGCGGGGTTTCGGCCCGGCATCGAACCCGGAACCATCGTTCCGTCATTGTCAAGGGGACCCCGGAGCCCGTGAGCGCCAGTCGGGACAAGGATTGATTGATTGTGTCCTTTTGCAATCGCTAGAGTCGGGCCATGTCTGCCCGCGCCTCCCGACCACGTCCGATCGTGGACACCCTCGACTTGCTCAGACTGAGCGAGGCGAAGACTGCCGCGGAGTTGACCGAACGCGTTGCGGTGTTGTCCAACCGACTCGGCTTCGAGTACTGGATCTACGGCGCCCTCGTGGCGATGTCGCCGAGCCGCTTCGAAGAGTTCGTGCTGAGCGGTTATCCGGATGGCTGGCGGCAACACTATCTCGAGCAGAAGTACACCTATGTCGACCCGACCGTGAACTATGCACGGGCGCACGTCGTACCGTCGTTGTGGGACGACCTCTGGCAACAGCTTTCGCCGGAAATGGGTTTGCGTGCCAAACGGATCTTTGCGGAAGCTCGCGACTTCGGATTGGCGAAAGGCCTGAGTGTGCCGGTGCACGGGCTCGGTTGTGCGTTTGGCATGATGTCGTTCGCAGCGATGAATCCGAGACATCCGATTCTCGAATCCACCGTCTATGCCGAAGCGAGCATGCTCGCAGTCCACACACATCAGGCAGCATCGAAACTTTATGGCGCCGGTTTGCAGGGGAAACACGTTCCGCTCAGCGACCGTCAACGCGAGTGCCTCAAGTGGGCCGCAGAAGGCAAGACCAGTTGGGAGATCGGCGAACTGCTGTCGATCAGTGAACGAACGGTCGTGTTCCATCTGTCGAATGCTGCACGCAAATTGAAAGTCGTCACGCGTCCGCAAGCGATTGCGAAGGCGCTGGTCATGGGCGTGCTCGACCAGGATTGAGCGCACGCGCGCTGAAACCAAAAGTGTTCCCGATCTCCCGAACGTACACGCCACAAGCGTGTGCGCCTAGTCTCGTATGGGCATCGCGCGCACGTGCCACAACGGATGCTTGTGCGTCACCCCTGTAAGATTTGACAGCTGTCAAAACTTACAGCTTGACGATTTCATCTCTCTACGCTCAGCCCTGTCCCTGAGCGATTTCGGAGAGTGTCATGCAAGAGATCGTGATCGGTCGTCCCAGCTGGCGGAACCTGCCCTCGGCGTTAATCGACAGCATGTATGGACTGCGTCATCAGATGTTTTTCGAGCGCTTGAACTGGCAAGTGGACACCCGCGACGGCAAGGAGAAGGATTGGTTCGACCGTCTGGAACCGACCTACGTCGTGGCCCGCGCCGCCGCCGAACGGAATCGCGCGCTGGGCAGCTGGCGACTGCTGCCGACGACCGGCCCATACATGCTGAAAGACGTGTTTCCAGAGCTCCTGCATGGCCAGGAAGCGCCGTCCGATCCGACGATCTGGGAAGCAAGTCGGTTCGCTGTCGCAAAACACGACGATGCCGTGGCATTCGGCCTCAACGAAACACCGGTGGCGATGATTCGCGAGATGCTGCGTTTCGTGCGTCGCAACGGCGTGCATGAAATCGTCACCGTGACGAGCGTCGGCGTGGAGCGACTGATCCGCAACCTGGGCTTGAAGACCGAACGGTTCGGACCGGCCATCCAGATTGGTGAAGTGCGCACGGTGGCACTGCGGGTCCCGATGGACGACCAGGCCGAACTCAAACTCTGGGGCGAACTTGAGCGTGATGTCCTGCGCGCAGCGTGAGTCTTGCGAGCCGGAATTTCTCCTTCCCGCAACGGACCTTACCCAGGCAGCGTCAACCGGTGCCTGGGTAGTGCCACCCCCCCTGTAAGAACTGACAGTTTCGGTGCGAGGCCGCTCCATGCAACTGTGTGATCGACCCCCACGCAAGGAGCGATCATGTTAAGACTTGCCGTCCAGCCCTTCGGTTTCCCGGAACGTCTTCGCAAGGTCCTTGAAGTGGTGATCGCCCAGGCGTTCGTGGTGGATTGGCAACTGTGCATCTGGTCGGAACGCGAAGCCCGCAGCATCGATGTCCTGGTGCAACTGGTCGGCGACCGTTGGCCCGAAGGCATGGCGGTGGCTTTGCCAGACAAAGCCCCGCGACTGCATGCCCAATTGCGCATTGGTGACATCGATCAGTTTCGCCAGGCACCGTTCACGATCGGGCGACACTCTTTGTTCTCGCAATTGGTCGCAGCACTTGTCGCCATCGGCGAGAGCGTGCGCGCACACCCGCAGCGAAACGCCGCAGCGGAATCGGCATCGGCACTGGCATTGTCCACGTCGATTCCGGCGAGGACCGAAGTGCGCGTGGCGCTGGTGGTTGAGGAAAGTCAGGCCGCCCGGATGCAGATTGCAGCTGAGTTGAACAGCCTTGGGTTCCAGTCTCAGGCATTTGCCGACGCTGCCGAGGCTTTGGCGTATGCGCGTGGCCATGCGGTGTCACTTGCCGTCATCGAAACCGAACTGACCGGTCCGATCGATGGCATTACCCTGTGCCGGCGGCTTCGCGAAACCAGTATCGTGCCGATCTCGGTGTTGATGCTGACCAACCACGGCGGCACACTTGAACGGCTGCGAGCACTGGTCAACGGTTCCCATGCCTACCTGACCAAACCGGTCGACCGGTTGATGTTCCGCACCGAAGTCCAGCGTCTGCTTTCCGATCACGAACACGATGCCGAAGCACCGCATTGAATGCCCAGACTCTCCGGATTCGACAGCGGCGGTAATGCCGCGACCCCCTGTACCCCCCTGTACCCCCCCCTGTAAGTTCTTACAGCTTTTACTTTCCTGCACAGTCGTTAACTTTGTGGTCAAGGCGACACACGGCGGCAACACCGTGCAAACCCCGGGGTCGGGAGTCCTCCCTGTAGGAAGTGCCCGACGGTCGTGCCACCCCTTCGAATGCCGCACCTGACTCCAGGTTCGGCCGGCACGATCGGACCATTCGGATTGGGTCCTACCCGCTCGCCAAGGAAAAAACAGTTGCCAGCACCGGGTTCTGGCCCGGAACCTGACTCGGTGCTGGCACTGGGTTCATTCCACGAAAGACGGAAGCCATCCCTGCCCGGCGCCGTTGGTCGATCTTGGGGGCAAGATCAATCGATCAACGGTGGCCGGTATTAATTCCGTGTTGGATCAACCACTTGGCGCATCTCTTTAGGTGCGCCTTGTCGTTTTCGCCAACTTGGTCGCGATGAATTTCCCTTGCCGATCAACCGCCTGTGTGACGCGTCCGGATTGCTGTACATTTGTGCAGCATGAGCACCCCATTGACCCCCCGCCAACAGGCCATCCTCGAGTTCATCCGCGACCGGATCGGACAAGGATTGCCGCCTACCCGCGGCGACATTGCCGAAGCCTTCGGATTCGCCTCGCGATCGGCCGCCGAACAACACTTGCGTGCGCTCGCCGAGAAGGGCGCGATCACGCTGAATGAAGGCCGGGCACGCGGCATCCAGTTGCCATCGGCACATCGCTCCGCGACGACCCGCACAGCTGTCAAAACCCTGCCGCTGATTGGCCGGGTCGCTGCGGGTCAGCCCATACTTGCCAGTGAACAGGTCGAGGCCCAACTGGCAGTAGATCCCGACTGCTTCAGGCCCCGTGCCGATTATCTGTTGCGTGTCCATGGCGACAGCATGATCGAGGCCGGCATCTTCCATGGCGACTGTGTCGCCGTACACCGACAGCCCGAGGCCGATTCCGGGGCGCTGGTCGTTGCTCGCATCGGCGAGGAGGTGACGGTCAAACGCCTGGAGCGGCGCGGCCCGTCGATCCGGTTGCTGCCGGCCAATCCGGCTTATGCGCCGATCGTGCCCGGTGACGATCTGGAATTCCGCATCGAAGGACTGGTGGTCGGCGTGTTGCGCCGATTCGATCTGCAGTCCTGATCAAAGCACGCCTGATCAAAGCACGCTTGATCCGACTGTCTCTGGTCCAACTATCTCTGGTCTAGCCAACGTGGTCCAAGCCGGTGGTGTTCGTGCACTCGTCAGCCGGCGATGACTGGCCGGCGCATCAAATCCGCTATCTCAATGTCTGCGACACCCGCACGGCACAAAGGGAACGGACAGGTCGTTGATCTGCTTGTTTTGAACCCTCTGAACTTGTTCAGAAATTTCCAGTTGTCTTGGCCATCCTGACGATTTCCCCATGACGTCTTCCTCATTCCAGCATCTGCTCGATACCGCCCAGCTCTGGCGCGGGCGCCAGGCCGATACCACTGTCCGCCCCGGCGTCAGCACGCGTCATGGCGCGCTGGACGCCCTGCTGCCCGGCGGCGGCTGGCCACGCGGCGGCCTGATCGAGGTTTTGCCGAACACACCCGGCATCGGTGAACTGCAATTGCTGTTGCCCACGCTGGCCTCGTTCTGTACGGCGCCCGCATCGACATCACGGACCCGCCGTGCCAGCCAACAGACCGCACGTTCAGCGCCACGGATCGTGCTGATCGATCCACCGTACCTGCCTTATGGACCCGGCCTGGAGCAAGGCGGGCTCAAGCTCGAACAACTCTGGTGGATCAACCCTGCCAGTACTCGTGATGCCAACTGGGCCTGTGAACAAAGCCTGCGTTCCGGAGTTTGTCCAGCCGTGCTGTTCTGGCCCCGCCAGGCACCCGACGACAAATCGCTGCGCCGCCTGCAACTGGCCGCCGAACAAGGGCAATCGCTGGCATTCCTGTTCCGCCCACCGGAAGCAGGTGAACAGGCCTCACCGGCGGCGATCCGCATGCAGGTCAGCCGGCGGGCACAAGGCCTGCATCTGGAACTGCGCAAATGCCGGGGCCTGAGCGGCCGTCCGCAAGTCCAACTGCCCTGGCCGGGATGACACCCAATGCTTTGGCTTGCACTACATCTGCCTCGACTGTCGATGGACCTCGCCACCCGCGGGCTGGCCGATCCCGACCAGGCGATCGTGGTGACCGAAGGACCAATTCAGCGACGGTTGATCCATGATGCCAACGCGCCCGCGCGCACGGCCGGTATCCGTCCGGGTATGGGTCTGGCCGCGGCACAGGCGCTGGTTGCCGAACTGCAGGTATTGCCGCGTCGGATCGATCAGGAACAACAGGCGCAACAACATCTGGCCGCGTGTCTGTACCGGATCAGTGCCGAAGTCTGCCTGACCGCCGAGCACGGCGTGGTACTCGAAGCCTGGGCCAGCCGGCGTCTGTTCGGCGGCGGCAACCAGATCCTCGCGGAAGTCCGACAACTGCTCACCGAACTCGGTTACGTCGGTCAGATCGGTTTGGCCCCCACACCTGCTGGTGCCGAACTGGCTGCGCGTCTCGGCGACGGCGTCCATGCGCTGTCGCGGCATGCGCTGTGGCGCCTGTTCGAACAAGCGCCGCTGACGATCAGCGCGCTCAGTCCGACTGCACAACAACTGCTCGACGGCAGTGGTGCCCGAACCCTCGGCGCCGTGTTGAAACTGCCGCGTGATGCGCTGGCCCGGCGCATCAGTGCCGACGACCTGAACTACCTCGACCGCCTGAGCGGGCAATGTGCCGACCAGCGTCGGCTGTACCAGCCACCGGCGCAGTTCGCCCGTCGACTGGAATTGCCGGCGCCGCTTTCCAGCATCGAACAGATGCGGTTCCCGATCCGTCGCCTGCTCGGCGACCTGCATGCGTTCCTGCTCGCCCGTGATGCCGGGGTGCAGTCTTTCCACATCCGGTTCGCACACGACGATGCGCCGGCCAGCCAGTTGCATATCGGCCTGTTGCAAGTGGAACGCGAACGTCAGGCGCTGCTTGATCTGGTCGAGGAACGCCTCGGCCGGTTCCAGCTTCCGGCGGCGGTGACCGAGCTCGATCTGTGTGCCGCACAACTGCTGCCCTACCAACCCGAACAGGCCGACCTGCTGCAGACGGCCCACACTCAGGACAGCCCCGAGCGACTGCTCGAACGGCTGCGGGCGCGCCTCGGTGACCAGGCGATCCAAAGCCTGCACCGGCAAGCCGACCATCGCCCGGAACGTGCGCAGGCGCCGCTGCCGGCCGGCAGCCCGAGCCCTTCAGGCAAAACCCTGCCGATCCTGGCGGTTCGCCGGCCGAACTGGTTGCTGGCGACCCCTCAACCGGTCGACGCCGATGACCTGCACCTGCTCAGCGGCCCCGAGCGGATCGAAAGTGGCTGGTGGGATGGCTTCGACTGTCGGCGCGACTACTACGTCGCCGAAGACCGCCATCTGCGTCGACTGTGGGTGTTTCGTACACCCGGACAACTGGGCGGCTGGTATCTGCACGGCGTTTTTGGATGAGATCCAATGTAATCAATGTCATGCAAAGCATTGATTTACCTGTGCTCCTCGCAGCGCCCTTCCCGCCCGGCCAGCAAGCCGCAATAATCATCGGTCCTTTTCCGAACCTACGGCGATGAGCAAAAAATACTTTGGCACCGATGGCATTCGCGGTCGCGTCGGCACCGATCCGATGACACCTGAATTCGCCATGCGCCTGGGCTTTGCCGCAGGCAAGGTGCTCGGCAACGACTCCAGCCGGACCATCCTCATCGGCAAGGACACCCGCCGCTCCGGCTACATGCTCGAAGCGGCCATGCAGGCCGGGCTGATTGCCGCCGGCGCAGAAGCACGTCTGCTCGGCCCGATCCCGACCCCGGGTGTGGCTTACCTCACGCGCGCTGCCGGTGCCGCAGCCGGCGTGGTCATCAGTGCCTCGCACAATCCGCATTATGACAACGGCGTGAAGTTCTTCTCGGCCCAAGGCGAAAAGCTCAGCGACGCCGTCGAACACGCCATCGAAGCCGCACTCGACGAGCCCATGCCGGTCGCCGAACCGGCACTGCTGGGTCGTGCCAGCAGGCAAGCCGATGCCGGTGCCCAGTATCTCGAATTCGTCCGGACCACCGTGCCAAACGGGTTCTCGCTCTCCGGCCAGCACATCGTGCTCGATTGTGCCCACGGTGCCGCCTACAAACTCGCGCCGGAACTGTTCCTCGAACTCGGCGCCCAGGTCAGCACGATCGGCACCAGCCCGAACGGGTTCAACATCAACGACGCTTGTGGCTCCACGCATCCCGAAGCCTTGCGCGCCGAAGTGCGGGCGCGACGGGCCACACTCGGCATTGCGTTCGACGGCGACGGCGACCGGGTCTTGCTGGTTGATGCGGAGGGTGAACTGCTCGACGGTGACGACCTTTTGCATATCCTCGCGCGGCACTGGCAACAACAGGGACGCCTGCGTGGCCCGGTCGTCGGCACCTTGATGACGAACATCGGGCTGGAACTGGCGCTGTCGCAACATGGGATCGCTTTCGAACGTGCCAACGTGGGCGATCGTTATGTGCACCAGCGGCTGAACGACACCGGCGGTGTCCTGGGTGGCGAAGCCTCCGGGCACATTCTGTGCCTCGACCGCAGCGGCACGGGTGACGCCATGATCGCCGCGCTGCAGGCGCTGGAAGCGATTGCCGCAACAGGCCAGGATGCCAAGTCATGGCGCGAAGCACTGGTTCGATATCCGCAGAAAACCATCAACGTGCGGGTTGCGCGGGACGCCCGGAGTGTCCTCGCCAAGCCGGAAGTGCTGGCCGCCAAGACCCAGGCCGAAGCCCGACTGTCAGGCCAGGGCCGATTGGTGTTGCGTGCATCCGGCACCGAACCCTTGATCCGCATCACTGTCGAAGCGGCCTCGTCCGAGTTGGTCGAAGCTGTCGCCAAAGCCGTTGCCGAAGCCGTATCATCGGCCGCTTGACGTCCGAAAAAAAGACCCGGAGAAACCCATGACCGCACGTGTGCCCACCCTCGATATCCGCCGTTACGACACCGACCGCGCAGCCTTCGTCGCAGACATCGGTGCTGCCTATCGCGAATACGGTTTCTGTGGCATCAGCGGCCATGGTGTGACCCAGGAACTCGTCGACAACGCATATCGCGTGTTCAAGGAATTCTTCGCGCTGCCGGAAGCCGTAAAGATGAAGTACCACCTGGCCGGCAGCGGCGGCGCTCGCGGCTACACCGGTTTCATGATCGAGACGGCAAAAGACTCGAAGTTCCCGGATCTCAAGGAGTTCTGGCACTTTGGTCGCGAGATCGACCGCGCTTCCAAGTATGCCGACGTGATGCCGGCCAACCTGTGGCCAACCGAAGTACCGGGCTTCCGTGAATACGGCTACGGCCTGTACCAAGCACTCGACGAACTCGGTGCCCGCGTGTTGCGTGCGTTGGCCTTGCACATCAATCTGCCGGAACGGTATTTCGACGACAAGATCAATTTCGGCAACTCGATCCTGCGCCCGATCCACTATCCGCCGATCACCCAGCCCGACGTGCCGAACGTCCGTGCCGGCGCGCATGAAGACATCAACTTCATCACGCTGCTCGTCGGCGCCAGTGCCGCCGGCCTCGAAATCCTCGGCAAGGATGGCAGCTGGCTGCCGATCACCACCGAAGGCGACACCATCGTCGTCAACATCGGCGACATGCTCCAGCGCCTCACCAACCACGTTTACCCGTCGACGACACATCGTGTCGTCAACCCACCAGGCGCCGACGCACGCAAGCCGCGTTATTCGGTACCGTTTTTCCTGCACCCGAATCCCGACTTCCTGATCGACGTGTTGCCGAACTGCGTCTCCGAAGATAATCCGAGCCGTTATCCGAACGCCATCAGTTCGCACGACTATCTGCTCGAGCGGCTGCGCGAAATCAAGCTCATCAAGTAAGCCGGGCTCACGAAGCACACCAAACGGC
>JBEIPT010000604.1:0-1726 GCA_040376895.1 Lysobacteraceae bacterium
GCCAGGAAGCTCTACATCCATCCGATTGATGACGACTAGACTGTCATTCCAATCGATGCCCTTGGCGCAGTTTTTCCCGGGAAACAGCTGCGATGAAACTGTTTCGATCAGTAGGGTTTACATCCTTGTCCGCAATTCTGGCGGTCCTGGCTATCTGGAACAACTTTCGGCTTGTCGATGCGGATGTTTACCTCGCGGCACTTGTTCCCATCGCTCATGATTCCATTGTGCTGGCAAGCGCGCCAAGATTATGTGGCGCGGACTCTGTCTCACATCGTGTTTTCAGGGGCATCGATCCGGTATTGGCAGCTAACTCCTTTGAGGCAAATGTCGCCGGTGCGGCGCCAGCTTCCCTTTCGAAACTTCGCGAGTACTTTGCGATCGCCGATTCTCGCAAACTTATTGCCTACGAACGTGCCGGAGTTTCATCAGGCGTGCTGATCCGAGACGGGAGATCACTGGTGCGGCTCTCTCGTGTGGGCTTCAACCCTGATTGGACTCAGGCGGTGTTCTGTGCGGAGAGCAGTTCCGCGAGAATGCTGATGCATTTACGGTTGGAGGGCGGCGCGTGGCGCGAAGTCGGCGTTTACGGTGTGTCGGTCAGTTAGGCAGAGCGCATGGGTGCTTGTCGAGGCTGGCACCGTGCAATAGGCACTGGTTGGCTCAAGTTGTCGCAGCGAATAGTGCTGAGCCGATATCTTCTGATCGCAGAGTGCCACCGTGAACATCGTTGGGTCGTCCGGTCGGACTTCGAGATGTTGTTGGATGGGAGTGCACTGGCATTCGAGCCTTCCTGATAGCATCAAGTTTCCCAAGCCCGGACGACATGTCGTTCGGCGACCGGGGCCCCGTTCAGTCAAATGGCCAATAAAAACGGCGCCAGCCGTGACACTCCTCCCATGCCAACATCCCGCGGATCGTTACTCAGCAATACCCGTCTCGCGGGATGTATCTATCTCGCAATCATTGGGCTGGGCCTCTTCGGAGAGGTGTTTGTGCGTGGCGCGCTTGTCGTCGGTGGGGACGCGGCATCAACCGCCATCAGCATTCTGGAGTCCCAGGGTCTTTGGCGGTCAGGCATTGGCGGTGACTTGTTCATGCAAGTGCTGGACTTGCCGCTGATCGTGTTCTTCTACCTCTTGCTCAGGCCGGTCAGCAAGCCGCTGGCTTTGCTGGCGACGGCATTAAACATCGTCCAAACCTGCGTGTTGGCCGCGAACAAGCTAACGCTGATTGGGGCGCTCCTGATGCTCCAGCGTTCCGTGTCGGGGATGGCGGCGTCGCCGGAAAACCTGCAGGATTTTGCCTATGTGGCCATCAACCTCCATGGTTACGGCTTTGGCGTCGGGCTGATTTTCTTCGGCTTCGCGTGTGTCGTCCGTGGTTACCTGATGTTCCACTCCGGCTTTGTCCCTCGATTCCTCGGGGTGTTGTTCGCAATCGCCGGCCTGAGTTACCTCGTGAACAGCTTTGCGCTGCTGCTGGCGCCGAAGCTTGCTTCTTTGCTGTTCCCGGCTGTCTTGCTCCCTGCTCTGGTTGGCGAATTGGCGGTGAGTTTCTGGTTGCTTCTGACGAAATACAGACTGCCGAATCAGGTGCCGTCGAGCTCGGGCAGTTGAGCCGGAAGTTCGGTTGGTGCCTGAATAACGGCTCAAGCGAAACGTAGACGGCAGTGCATCCACTGTTCTTCCAGAGCGTCGTCAGGCCACAAGATTTGTTTTCTGGA
>JBEIPT010000593.1:0-1830 GCA_040376895.1 Lysobacteraceae bacterium
AGACCCAAACTCCGTCACCGACCACTACGGCGTTGTAGGCGGGGGCTTCGGCAATCAAGCTGGCGACGGCACTGGCACATCCTCAGATCAACCTTTCGCTACTGTCGCCGGTGGCAGCGGGAACTCTGCATACGAGCAGGGGAGCACCGTGGGCGGGGGGCAGTTCAACAGCGCTTCCGGTCCCGGCACAACCGTAGGCGGCGGTTCAGGCAACACCGCAGATGATTCAGCCAGCACTGTGTCCGGAGGCTTCGACAACGCCTCTCTGGCGTTCGCAAGTGCCGTTGGCGGCGGATCCTTGAACCTGGCCAGCGGAGGATACAGCCTGGTGCCCGGAGGTGTCGGGAACACCGCAAGCGGCGAGCACAGCTCAACCAGTGGCGGGGCCAGCAATTGCGCTGGAGGCGCAAGATCCTGGGCGGGAGGCACGTTCGCCAAGGTCCGACCCGGCACAGGGTCTGGTAGCCCCGGCAGCGGCTGCGACGGCGTCACCACAACGGGTTTCGAAGGTGATGCAGGGACGTTCGTTTGGGCCGATTCAGAGACAGTGAACTTTGTTTCGACAGGCCCTGATCAGTTCAACATTCGCGCGCGCGGCGGTGTCGGCATCAACATGCCCCCGCGCAATGCCAACGTCGAGCTGACGCTCCGCGGTCGGGAGAACGATGCATTCGGTGGCAATGCAGATGTCCAGATGATCGTCGACAACGCCAATCTGGAGGGCATCCAGTTCAGCGTGTCAAATGGCGGAAGCGGCACGAACGATGCCAACTTCGAACTCGCACATGCCAATGGAGCGACCTATGCGCCACGGATGAGTCTCCTGGGCACGGGCGCAGTGACGATCCGCTCCAACACAACCGGGACGAACACCGGCGTGACCATGGCTGCCGGTGCCGGTGCCTGGAGTTCGCTGTCGGACCGGAACGTGAAAACGGGCATCGTCGCCATCAACGCACTGGACGTTCTCGCTCGCGTCAGCGAACTGCCGCTCAGCACCTGGAGCTACATCGCACAGGGCGAAGGCATCCGCCACATGGGTCCGATGGCGCAGGACTTTCGCGCGGCGTTTGGGCTCGGCGAAAGCGACACCAGCATCTCGACGATCGACGCCGACGGCGTGGCGCTGGCGGCCATCCAAGGGCTGAACGCAAAGCTGGAGGCCGAGAATCAAGCAATCCGAGCAGAGAGCCAGGCAATGCGAGCCGAGAACCAGGCAATGCGAGCCGAGAGCGACGCACTCCGCGCGCGCCTGGATCGAATCGAGCAGATGCTGAAAGAGAAGGACTGAACCAAACGACTAGCGACCGTTCCGGCTTTGTCGCGTTTTGCGCTCGGCTCCGTAGATCTAGATAAGCCAACCAGAGCGATGCCCGCCATGCGCCCTCGATTCATCCAGTTGTTCCTGCTGCTTTGCTTCGCCACGCCAGTGGCCGCCGAGTCGAGCAAAGATTCTTTCCGCGTCACCGCAACCATCGAAAAGCGCCAGGTCACCCAGGACGGTCGTTACGCCGTCACGGGCGAAGCCCAGCTCAAGCAGGAAACCAGTTCCGTCGATGGGCGTTATGCGCTCAAGACGATCGCCGCGACCTGCAGCCCGACCGACGACAGCCTTTTCCGCAACGGCTTCGAAAACCCCTGATTCCCTGGAGACTCCCATGCGCTTTTCACTGCTTACGCTCGCCATCGCCGGCCTGCTTGTCTCCCTGCAAGCTCCTGCCGACACACTGACCTACAACGGCCACCTCGAAGCCGGCAACGCTCCCGCGAACGGTAGATTTGACCTCCGGCTGGTTACACACGGTGATGCCAAGTCGGGTGCACCGCTGG
>JBEIPT010000289.1:0-5007 GCA_040376895.1 Lysobacteraceae bacterium
GATAGTCATCGGCGCCGGCCGCAAGACCACCAACGATATCCCGTTTTTGGCTGCGGGCGCTCAGCATCAGTACCGGGATGAATGCGGTCTCGTTGTCGGCACGAAGCGCGGTCACGAGCTCGTGGCCATCCATTCCGGGCATCATCAAGTCGGTCACGATGAGGTCCGGTGTTTCGGACCGCGCGATTGCCAAACCTTCACGGCCATCCGAGGCCTCGATCACGCGGAAATTCTGTTCCAGTTGCGAGCGGAGAAACGCGCGCAGTTCCAGGTTGTCATCGACGATCAGCAAGGATTTTCCGCTGCCCAGCACATGCCGAACCGATGCTTCGACAAGGGGTGAACTGGTCCCTGCGGGTGCCCCGTGCTCTGGAACCGTCAGCGAATCCGCGGCGCTCTGCCCGTCCGCGCGTGGCAACGTGAACCAGATGCGCGTTCCCATACCAAGTGTGCTGTCCACGCCCACTTTGCCGCCATGCAATTCGACGAGTTCGCGAACGAGTGCAAGCCCAATGCCGGTGCCACCCCGTGCAAGCTGTTGGTGATGTGCGGATTGGAAATACCGCTCGAAAACCGAAGGCAGATCTTCCGCAGGAATGCCCGGTCCTTCATCGTCGACCAACACCTGGATACCCATTTCATGGTCGGCCAGCTGAACACGCACAGAGCTCCCTGCCGACGAAAACTTCAGGGCGTTGCCGATCAGGTTCGACAGGCATCTCCGAATCTGCACCACATCGATCGACACGATCCACCGGCCGGATTCCGGTGCATCGAGGCGAAGGCCGATGCCGCGCTGTGAGGCCAGGTCGGCAAACTCGTCGACGATTTGTTTGGTGAATGCGGCGATGTCGAGAACTTGCCGATGCAGTTTGATCTGTCCGGCCTCAAGACGATGCAGGTCGAGGACTTCGTCGACCAGATTCTGGAGTCGCGCACCGTTGCGCAACGCGGTGTCTGCCCACTGGGCGGACTGGCCATCCGCGCGTTCGTTGGCAGCGTCGCGAAGAGCCTGGAGGGGACCGACCAACAAGGTCAAAGGCGTGCGGAACTCATGCGAGACATTCGCGAAGAAGCGTGTACGGGCGGCACTCTGCTCGGCGATTTCGTCGCGTTGGCGGCGGATGGTTTCCGTCCGTTCCTCGACTTCCCTGCCCAGATCGCGCGCACGCTGCTCGAGCGCCTTCACACGCCAGCGTCGACCTGCAGCGACGGCCAACAGCAATGCAGCCAATGCGGCGATCACATACAGCGCGCGCGCCCAGGCCGTCAGATACCAAGGCGCCGGACGATACAAACCGACCCGCAATGGCTCGGCGCTTCGACCGCCGCGATCCTCGGCTTCGACTTCGAATCGTGATTCACCGAACGGCAACGCCGTGAAGTCCTTGAATGTTTCGTCACTCCATGGAGACCAAACACCACTACCGGGCAGCAGCCGATGTCGGAACCGGATTGGCTCACCGAGGCCCGAGTCGACCAGCGAAAAGCGCAAACGCACGCTGTCCAGATCCATGGGAAATTCCAATCTGGCCGGATGAGGGTCGGCCAGCCAACGCTCCGCCGATTCGGGCGGACCCAGTACCGCGCCGGCGAACCGGACACGCCTCGGGATAGTGTTCGGCATCGCCCGCGATACCCGCAAGACTCCTTCATTCGCGGCAATCCACAAGGTCTCGCCATCGATCAGGAATTCGTTCGGAGTAGGCCTGTCCAGCAAACGCAGAAAAGTTGTTTCGCGTGCAACCACCCGGTCGCCTTCAAGTGTCAGAAGGCCGGAAGCACTCCAATACTGGCCAGGCTTTGGATCGGCGACGAGTCTGCGTACATAAAGATCGCCGGCAAGCTCGCGTGATTGCCAAGGTGGCCCTTGTAGTGACCACAGGCCGTCGCTGATACCGAACAACACGCGTTCACCGACCCGGAACGGATGCGCCCAACTGCCCTTGGGCAAACTTGCCTCTGCGGGTACAAGTTCCACCCTCGACGCTGCCCAGTTCGCCGCTGGTTCGATGCGGTAGAGATCCCCGACAATGGTGCCGGCCCACAAGGTGCCGTCCAGCTCAAAGGCTGCACGGGCCATGTTCGGTCGGCTCTGCGCGAGTTCCGGAAGCTCCCCCTCCGCGAGCCATTTCCCTGGTTCATGGTGATATCGCTGGATACCGGTGGACAGCGCGATGATCCGATCCGGTTCATTGTCGAACGCGATCAGTTGGTGGATCCGCGAGGAATCGAACAATTTCTCGGCCTGTGCCGCACCGGGGCGCAGTCGCCATAGACCATTGTCGGCACCCACCAGCAGATCGCCGCTTGCTTCATGTGGCCACAGTGCCGTGGCATTGGGTGGCCCTGGTACACGTTCGAACCGGGCGCTCCGCTGCGCTCGGGCTTGAAGGCGATAGAGACCTTCGGATCCACCGGCAAAGAGTGTTCCGCGATGACGTCGTACGGTTTCCATCACCGTCGATACGCCGTGTTCGCGGCCGTAACGGGTGATCTGGCTCATCAGGTCAAGGCGTGCCAGACCGCCCTCCATGCTGATCCACAGACCGCCGTCACGTTCCAGAGCCAGGCCGGTAATGCGATTGCCGGGCAGGCCATCCTCGCGGTCGATCCGGCGCTCAAGTTGACCGTCCGCGGTCAGCACCAGTAATCCGTGTGCCCTCGTGCCCAGAACGATCCGCCCATCCGGCAGGGTGATCATCGTGGTCAGACGATGATCCTTGGGCAGTGCGTCGATTGCACTGGGCCACCGCGCGGCGCCTTGAGGATCCAGCCGCCATAGTCCTTGGTCAAAGCTTGCCAGCAGGCCGGATCGGCCGTCGGTACTCACGATCTGGACAGTTTGTATGCCAGTCAGGGCCGACCAGGCCGGTTCGGGCACAAATTGCCGGGCGGTGGCATCAAATCGCTTCAGGCCGTCGGGCTCCTCCAGGAAAATCGTGTCGCCCGAACGAAGCAGGTTGCCCACCTTACGATCCGCGAAGGTCACCAACTGTCCGTCGCGAGGTTGCCAGTACACCGTCGTGCGGGTGGCGTAGAAGGAGCCGTCGCGATTGGCCTTCGCCCGGCCGATCATCCCGAAATGGTCGAGACCTGCGTCCCGGCTCAGCGCGTGGAATGCGGGGTTGCCGCTCGAATCCCGGTCATACCAGCCGAACAGATCGGCCGTCCCGACAATGATCCGCCCGTCATGAACGTCCACGTCGTAAATCCACGCCGGTGCACCGGTCGGCATCAGGGTCTGCCAGTAAGCCCCGTCGAAACGGAGCACGCCGGTGCCGGTCCCGACGATCACGGTGTCGTCCGAATCGACCGTCACCGCCCAGTGCTGCGGATGCTCCCGCTCCGGACTTGGCAACCAGACGCGGGTTGGAACCGGATGCAGTTCGGGCAGCGTTTCGGCTGTGGTCAGGCCCGCCGACAGCATCAACAGCAGCGCGGCAACAAGCCGGACGGACAGTGGGGACGGGATTCGGGGGAGGGCCATTTGTCCGGATGGTGCAGGTGCTTGCCTGTCGGTTGCAAGCGCGGCGAACTGCGGGTCCGCTGCACTGTTGTGCGCAGGTGCCCACCTAGAGTCCGGCGCTGGCGCACAAGGAACTGACCATGTTGCACGACAAACTCGAGATGCCGACCACCCGCATTTTGTCCGTTCAGTCCGATACTCGCGGGGTTGTCGACGGTTCGCCTCATCCATCGGACACGACCGAGCGGCGGGAGTCGCCGGGCCTCGGATCGCAGATCAACGATACCGAAGGCCATCTGCTGGTTCCGGTCGGCGCGATCGTCGACTTGCTCGGCGCACAGCCCCTGGAAATCGACGAGCTCCGTGATCACCTCGGGTCAGCCCTGAGAATTTATGCCCGGCGCTTCGAGGGACGTTCGGAGGTGGCCTTGTTGCAACGCGGCAACAACGAACGCTGGACACATCTGGGCTGGAACCCGGTGAGCTCCGACATCGAAGTGCACTGGTTCGCGCGCGCGGTGCTGGATGGTGCGAGGGTGCGTTACGAGCTCGATTCGGCCCAGGTCTGGTTGATCTGATCGCCACACCGAGTTCGCTTTTTGTGTCATTCGTTATGACTGCTGTTTGAAATCCCATCTGGCATAGTCGAGGCTTCCCCAACGGAGTACTCCATGCCTCGTCGACATCTGCTTCTGCCCTTGGTGGCGATCAGTGCGGTGGCTGCGGCCAGCGAGCCGTATCCCTCGACCTACCAGCCATTGCCGGCACAACCCATGCTGATCCGCGACGCCACCGTGCTGATCGGTGATGGCAACAAGCTTGAAGCCGGAGATGTTCTGGTGCGCGATGGCCGGATTGCCGCCATTGGTGCAGATCTGCCGAAGCAGGACGGTGTGACCGAAATCGATGGTCGTGGTCGGGTACTCACGCCGGGCATCATCGATATCCACTCACACCTGGGTGTTTACGCCAGTCCAGGCCTGCAAGGCCACCAGGATGGCAACGAGATGAGTGATCCGGTGACTGCGGGGGTCTGGGCCGAACACAGCATCATGCCCGAGGACGCCGGATTTGATGCGGCCCGTGCCGCTGGTGTGACCAGCATGTTGATCCTGCCCGGTTCGGCCAACCTGATCGGTGGCCGCGCGGTGGCCGTGCGAAACGTGCCGGCGACGACCTACCAGGCCATGAAATTCCCGGGTGCACCGCATGGACTCAAAATGGCCTGCGGTGAAAATCCGAAGCGCCTGTATGGAACCAAAGGCCGGGCGCCGGGCACGCGCATGGGCAATGTTGCCGGTTATCGCCAGGCCTTTGCCGACGCGCGTCAGTATCTCGACGAGTGGCAGCGATACGAAAAGGATCTGGCGACATTCGAGCAAGCCGCCAAGACCAAACCCAAGGGCCGCAACAAGGACAAACCGGCCGCACAGGCCCCCAAGGCGCCGAAGCGTGACCTCAAGCTGGAAACGCTCGCTGGTGTGCTGAAGGGTGAGATCCTCGTGCAGAACCACTGCTATCGCAGTGATGAAATGGCC
>JBEIPT010000057.1:0-12759 GCA_040376895.1 Lysobacteraceae bacterium
GTGTTTGTCACCCTCCCTGAACATCGGGTAGGGCTTTCGCTGCGACCTTGCCCAGGGCTCATTCTGTGGGAGCGGCTTCAGCCGCGATGCGACAGGTTTTCCGCGAGCACCCTATCGCGACTGAAGCTCCCACAGAATGAGCCCTAGGCAAGGTCGCAGCGAAAGCCCTACCCG
This sequence comes from Lysobacteraceae bacterium, assembly GCA_040376895.1. Taxonomy (GTDB): domain Bacteria; phylum Pseudomonadota; class Gammaproteobacteria; order Xanthomonadales; family Ahniellaceae; genus Ahniella. The sequence goes on from JBEIPT010000057.1 coordinate 175, forward strand.
ATGTTCAGGGAGGGTGACAAACACTTCGCCCATGTGCTTTGCCCTGTGAAGCACAAGAGACGGGTTAGGCAAACCGGGGTCAGCCCAGTCGCTGATCAGCCGGCAACTGTCGGAACGTCTCGAACAAGTCGGGCCACACAGTCAGCGCGACGCGAGTCTGCGCGATCGCCTGGCGCAAACTGGCCAGGTTTGCCGCACCAAGTGAGGGTTCGATGTTCTGGTTTGCGGCGCGCATCCGGCGCACGAATTCCTGCCAAGGTGCCGGCGCCTGCGGCTGCTGGGCGAGCGATTCGGTAAGGCTGGCGCAGGCAGCCGCCCGTTCCTCGTTCCACCAGCGGGTGGCGAGGCGGTCGAGTGCGGCGTCGTCCTGGTGTTGCCAGTCGCCGAACCAGTCTGCCAGAGCGCGCATCCTGACGGTTTCGCCGTTACCCGGTAGTCGCGGTGCAGCCTGCAGTTGCTGGGCAAGGAAGTGGTTTGCACCGAATTCGATCGGTTGCAGGGAATCCCTGATGCGGTCGCGGCGCTGCTCCTGATTGTGGCCCACCAGACTGGGCAGGTACGCAAAACAGGCATCAGGGTCCAGTTGCCGCAGCAGTGTCGCGAACAGCGTATCTTCGGCGATCCCGGCTGCGTTACTCGGCGGCACCAGATCGCGCGCGTCGATCAACCAAGGCAGACTGACGGCCTGATCGGCCAACCGGAATCGTTCGACGCCGTAGTGGATCGGATCGGCCATCAGGCGATCGGGTTGAAACGGTGCCCTCAGAAGGTTTGCGAGCGTCCGCCGACCAGGGCCACAGATCGGCAATACCGAGGCCACCCCAAAACTGCCGTACGTGCCCTGGATGACCGCACGAACCCGTCGCCGGCTGCTGAGCCACGCCAGATCGGCGGGACTGGACCCGCCCAGCGATTCGGATTCCAGCGGCCATTCGGCCAATAGGGCGGCTGCCGGTTGCCCGAGCCAAGCGCACGCTTCGGCGTAGATCGGCTGGTCGACGTCGATCAAGGTCAAGGCATCACCCGGATCGGGAAATTCGGCCAGATAGGCAGTGCTGTTGCGCAGTTCCAGTTCGCGACGGTGGCCGGCAAACCGCTTCAAGGGCAAGGAAAAGTCATCGTCGAGGATCGACACCGTGCCGCCGGCACCCAGCAACAGGGCCCAGTTGAACGCCCGACCGGGCACCGGGGCCGGGGCACGCTCCGGCGACAGCAGTTGGTCAAAGAAGAGCCGATCTTCGGTCGGAAGTTGGTCACGCGACGTCGCGAGCAGACGTTCGCGAAGGGCACCGTCGAGCACGCCACCGGGACGGCCGGAAAGGGTCGTGAACCTTGCCAGCGACTCCCTAGTCTGCAATTCGGCTGCGGGATCCCCACTGTCGTCGACCACGTACACAGGGCCAGTCAGCCCGTGTTTTTGCTGTTCGGCGAGCAGGCTGTCGAGCAGACGGTTCAGGCCGGCCGGGCGTCTACAGGTCCGGATGACCTGAACGGGTGCCGGGGCATCCGGCAGGCGGGGCTGCCGCGCGGGCAACAGGTTTCGGACCGAACGCAACAGGCCGCGTTGCTGAAGACCACCGAGCAGCGGCTGAAGGGCCGCGGCGGGCGCACCGAGTTGGCGTGCCAGTTGGGCTACATGCTCGTCGAGGCGCAGAAACGTCGGACAGTGGCCCAGCAACAGTGCTTCGTCCGGGGTGACGGGCGCCGGGACTTGGCCCTGGTCGTCGAACCACTGGTACTGATGCTCTCCGACCTGAACCGCCCGGCCCGAGGCAGCCAGCAACGCATCTTCGGCCGGAACCGGCGCTGGCGCGCCGAAGGACAGGTCGCCGCCGCCAAAACTCACCGACCAGTTGCCCATGCCCGATTGATTCATGCCCACTCCAAAAGTCAGGGGCCGATTCTCCCAGACTTCTCCGGCGCAATGCGGGGCGCAAACCCGCACATTTCACGAGCCGCCATGCCTTCCCCGCGTTCTGACCCACCGCGCCTGACATGGCTGATCGAGCGGCTGGTCGTTTCCGGGCCTCCCTAACGGTGACGTCGAGGCCATTCCCATCCATCTCGATCGCTCACAAAACATGCGGGTTGACATATGCGGCGTTGCGGCTCAGGAAATATGCGGGCTACACTCCCGACGTTACCGATCCCGAGGTGTTCATGTCGCGTCGTTTGCTTGCTGTAGCCCTGAGTGCCCTGGTTGGCGTTGCTGCCGCTGCCGAATTCCAGCCGATTGAAGAGCGCATGAGCGCGCGCGACTTCCGCGCCTCCGGCCTGGACAAGCTGAGCGCCGAAGAACTGGCGAACCTCAACCGTTGGATGAACGGCGAAGAAGTCCGTCTGGTCGGTTCCGCGCCGGCCGGCGGCGACTCCGCGTCAGCTGGTCCGGAAGGCGTTGGCTTTGAGAAGGGCGTGTTCGATCGGCCGGATGGCCCTGAAGAAATCACCACACGGTTCAGCGGCCTGTTCGACGGCTGGTCGGGCAAGACTCGATTCCCGTTGGAGAATGGCCAGGAATGGCGTCAGATCGAGAGTGGCAAGCTGGTTGTCGGCTCGCCGATGAGCAACCCGCAAGTCACGCTGAAGCGTGGATTCTCCGGCGTGTGGCGCCTGCAGGTCGAGGGTTACAACAGTACGGTCAAAGTCGAGCGCGTGAAGTGATGCGCCCGGCGTCGGTACGGATCGCTGGTGGCCTGCTGCTCTCCTTTGCCGGCCTCATCCCGGTGGCTCATGCGGCGGAAGTGCTGTGCGGCCGGCTGATTGATCCCGAGCGGGGATTGATCGACGGGCCGTTCCGGCTGGTCCATGAGAACGGCCGCTTCACCTCGGTCGAAAAAGTTGTCGCATCCGAACCGGCGGCTGGCGCGACCGACCTCCGTCAGTCGACATGCCTGCCCGGTCTGATTGACCTGCATGTCCATCTGGCGGGTGAGCAAGGCAAGGACAGTTACTCGGAAGGGTTCCGACTGAATCCGGCCGATTTTGCGATCCGCTCGACCGTGTTCGCGTCGCGCACGGTGCGCGCCGGATTCACCACCGTCCGCGATCTGGGCGCGGCGGATGGAGTGGCCATTTCGTTGCGTAATGCCATCAATCAGGGCTGGGTGCAGGGTCCGCGCATCTTTGCGGCCGGCAAGTCGATTGCCACGACCGGTGGGCATGCCGATCCGCGCACCGGCATCAACCAGAATCTCCTGCAGTCACTGGGCTATCCGGGGCCGGAGCAAGGGGTGGTCGACAGCGTCGATGAAGCCCGCAAGGCGGTTCGCTCGCGCTACAAGGAAGGCGCCGACGTGGTGAAGATCACCGCGACCGGCGGCGTCCTGTCGTACGCCAAAAGCGCCGACAACCCGCAGTTCACGATCGAGGAAATCGAGGCTGTGGTGGCCACTGCCCGCGATTACGGCATGCATGTCGCAGCACACGCGCACGGCAATGAAGGCGCCCGTCGTGCCATCGTCGGTGGTGTCCGCACAATCGAACACGGCAGCTACCTGGACGAACCGACGATGCGCTTGATGAAAGAGAAAGGCACCGTGCTGGTGCCGACACTTTCGGCGGGCGCCTATGCTTCGGACAAGGCAAAGATCGATGGTTGGTTCCCCGAAATCATCCGGCCGAAGGCCATCGAAGTCGGCACGCGTATCAAGGAAACTTTCGGTCGTGCCTATCGTCTGGGTGTGCCATTTGCTTTCGGCACGGATTCCGGTGTGTCGGCGCACGGTGACAACGCGCGCGAATTCGAGTTGATGGTGGAAGTGGGCGTTCCCCCGCTCGAAGCCATCCGCGCCGCAACCACTTATGCGGCCAAGGTGCTGGATCAGCAGAAAGAATTGGGTCAGATCGCCACCGGATTCCACGCCGATCTGGTCGCCGTGCCCGGCGATCCGCTGCAAGACATCACGATCCTGAAGACCCCGACGCATGTGCTCAAGGCCGGCGTCTGGGTGCGTGCGGATCCGTAACCGGCCATCATGACGGTAGCCATCCAGCGCGGCGAACTCGCGAATCTGTTGCTGATCCGCTACGTGGGCGCGGATGCGCCGCTGGAGTTCCTGCGCTTCGACAAGGACGGCCGGACCGGCGCTTCGCGTCGTGTCTACGAGCTGCCGGCGGAAGCCGTGCTCGGTGCGGGAAGCATCGACGTACTCGTGCCGTCGGAACTGGTGCATTCCGCCACCCTCGAGCTGGCGGCCAAGAGCCGTGCCCAAGCCGAGAAGGCAGCACCGTTTGCGATCGAAGACCAGCTCGCCGCCAATGTCGACGAGATCCACGTCGCGCTGGTCGAACAGGGTGGTCCACAACGCTGGCCGGTGTTGTGCATGGCCCGCACAGCGCTTGATGAAATCCTCGAAGACCTGAAACTTCGCGGCATCACGCCGAACCGGCTGGTGCCGGATGCGGAGTGCCTGCCCGAAGCCGATGCGCCATGCCTCTTCAATCTGGGTGGTCGCAGTCTGGTGCGTCTGTCGCGTGACCGCGCTTTCGCCTGTGACAGTGGTCAGTTGCCGAATTTGCTCGAAACCGGAGCTTCGCGCCTGAGCGAGTTCAACCGGATCGACTGGGAGCCGGGCAAGTTCGCACTCGATATTCTGGCCAGGCACTACGCGCGTGCCCGTCGCGCCAACCTGCTGACGGGGCGTTTGCGCAGTTCCGGCAAACAGGAACGGACGCAACGCGGATGGTGGCGTTGGTTTGGCATTGCTGCTGCGGCTTGGCTGGTCGTCGCGATGGTGGCCATGGGGCTCGAGGTCATGCGCGGCAACAACCGACTCAAGGCACTCAACGACGGCATGGTCGCCGCCTACCGTTCAGCCGTGCCCGGCGCGCAGAACGTGCCGAATCCGGTAGCGCAGATGCAATCGGCCTTGCGCGTCGCCGAAGGCAGTTCCTCCACTGAGGGCGGCATCGGCCTGCTGGCGCTGGTGGCCCCCCATCTGGCGCAGCGACCGCAGATCACCTTGAAGTCGGTGGCGTACCAGAACGGGGCGCTGGAGATTCTGGTCATTGCACCCGACATCGGTCAGCTTGATGGGTTGCGTGAAGGTCTTGCAGCGACTGCGAGCGGCCGCAAGGTCGAGCTAGTCAGTGCCAACAACCTCGACGCCGGCATCGAAGGCCGCTTGCGCGTGGGCGGTGCACCATGAATTTCTGGAGAAACCTGTCCGAACGTGATCGCCTGGTACTCGGCTGGGGCGGCGTCATCGTCGCGGTCCTGCTGTTCTGGGCATTCGTGTTCCAGCCACTGGTTGATTCGCGCAAGGACATCGACCTGCGCGTCGCCGCGGCAGAAAAGGACTATGTGTCGATGCTCGGTGCCTCGGACCGGCTCAAACAACTTGCGCCGGCCGGAACCGCCGGAACGTTTGACCGTGCCGGCAAATCGCTGCTGGCACTGGCCGATCAAGCTGCGCAGGACGCGGTGCTTGCCAACGCGATCCAGCGCATGGAGCCCGCCTCGAATTCCCGCGTGAACGTTTGGCTTGAGCGCGCGGACTTCGATCAGGTCGCGATCTGGCTGGAGCAGATGGAACTTCGCTACGGCATCCGGGTCGAGAGTTTCCAGTTCGACCGCAGCAGCCAGACCGGATTGGTTGATGGCCGGCTGACGCTGGTCGATTCCGTGCAATAGACCTTGGACTTTTCGGACTCATGAAAAAGCTGCTGATTGCCCTGATCCTGATTGTGGTCGTGCTGGTCCTCGCCTGGTGGAGCCTTCCGGCGGAAACCGTGTGGTCGCGTGTTTCCACGAAAGTCCCTCTGGTCAAACTCCAGGGTGTGACTGGTCGCGTCTGGCAAGGCCAGGCGCAAGGCGTGAGTGTCCGTGCCATTCCGTTGGGCGCTGCGACCTGGTCGTTTTCTCCGGTCAGCGGGTTGAGTGGTCGCGCCGAGGGCACGTTGACGCTCAGTGGCGGTTCCGCACAGATTGAAACACGACTGAACGCAGATCGACAGCAGGTCACTTTGTCCGGCACCAAAGTGAGCCTGCCGGCAAAACTGCTGGAGCCGGCACTCGACATTCCGGCACTGCGACTGCTCGGCAACATCGATATCGAAGCCTCTGAGGTGGTGCTGGAACAAGGCGTTCTGAAGCGTGCGCAGGGTTTCATGCAATGGCAGGATCTGGGCGTGTCCGGTCTTGCCGAAGCGCGGCTTGGCGGTGTGCGCATGGATTTTGCGCCAGACGGCGACAGCATCCTCGGTACGGTGAAGGATCTCGGTGGGCCACTTGCCATCGACGGAACCATCCGGCTGAACGGTCAGATCTTTGTTGCCGAAATCAACCTCGATGCGCGCGATGACAGTGTGCGCGAAGCCTTGCTCTACATTGGCGAACGCAAGGCCAACGGTGGTTCGCTGCTGCGCGTTGAAGGCACGGTCGAGAAGTTGTTCTGATGGACAGCGCCTTCCTGGATCATGCATTGTCTGTCGCACTCTCGGCTGCCGACGCGGCGGAAGCCGTGGTCGCCAAGCACTACCGTGCTGCCCTTGATGTCGAGATCAAGTCCGACGAATCGCCGGTCACGCGGGCCGATCGTGAAGCCGAAACCGCCATCGTGTCGGTGCTGCGCGAAGCGTTTCCCGACCACGCGTTCTATGGCGAGGAACACGGACACAGCGGTCAGTCCGATTTTCTTTGGCTGATCGATCCGATCGACGGAACCAAAGCGTTCGTGCGTGAGTATCCGTTGTTCTCGACACAGATCGCGTTGATGGTGCGCGGCGAGTTGGTGCTTGGTGTGTCCAGTGCCGGCCAGTTCGGTCAGCGCGCGTTTGCGCGGATCGGCGGTGGCGCGTGGTTGAACCGCGAACGCATCCGGGTCGTTGAACGTGGACAGATCAAGGATGCGCAGCTGTCGATCGGCAACGTGAAGACACTGACCCGCGATCCCGCGGCGTGGCAGCGACTGGGCCAGTTGATCGGACAAGCGAACCGGACTCGCGGATACGGCGATTTCCTGCACTATCACTGGCTTGCTGCCGGCAAGGTCGATGTAGTGATCGAGTCCGACGTCAACATCCTCGACATCGCGGCGTTGGCAGTCATCGTGCGTGAGGCAGGTGGTCTGTTCACGGAGCTCGACGGGGGTCCGCTGTCGCTCGACACGCGCAGCGTGTTGGCAGCAACACCCGGGTTACATGGCCAAGTGCTGGCGAGTCTGGGGGATCGAGGATAGAACCGGCGCGCCTGTGGGTTGAGCCACAATCCCCCTTTCAGAAGCTCAATCCTTCGGTTTTTTCTTCGGGCGCGTCCAGCCACTCAAGGTGTGCTGTTTGGCCCGCGCAACCGTCAGTTCACCGTCCGGTGCATCCTTGCTGATGACGGAGCCGGCACCGATCGTGGCATCACGGCCGATCCTGACTGGTGCAACCAACGCCGAGTTGGAGCCGATGAATGCACCGTCCCCAATTACAGTGGTGTGCTTGTTCGCGCCATCGTAATTGCAGGTGATCGTACCGGCACCGACATTGACACCGGAACCGATCACGGCATCGCCCAGATAACTCAGATGATTCGCCTTGCTGCCAGGGCCGAGGCGCGCCGCCTTGGTCTCGACAAAATTGCCGATGTGTACACCATCGGCGAGTTCGGTACCTGGGCGAAGTCGTGCAAAGGGGCCAATGGTCGCAGCGCCGGTGATGCGTGCGCCGTCGAGGTCACAGTGGGCCTTGATCTCGGTCCCGGCAGCTATCTCGCAATCACGAATGCGGGTGAACGGTCCAATGCGCACACCATCCCCGAGGACCACGTTGCCTTCGACGATCACGTCGATGTCGAATTCGACATCACGCCCCACCGTGAGCGAACCGCGCAGATCGAATCGGGATGGATCGGCAAATCGAACCCCTTCGACACATAAGGCGCGCACTTGCCGGCGCTGGAAGCGTCGCTCCAGGTCGGCCAGTTGCCAGGGATCATTGGCTCCAAGTGCTTCATCGTCCGACTCGACGACCACTGCTCGTGCGGGGGTACCCGCTTCGGCCGCCTTGGCATAGATGTCGGTCAGATAATACTCGCCCTGTGCGTTGCGATTGCCGAGCGTCGCGAGCCATTTCCGAAGCGCATCGGCGCGACCTGCGAGCATGCCCGTGTTGATCTCGCGCAATTGCCGCTGCGACGGGCTGGCATCCTTTTCTTCGACGATCGCGATGACGCGGTCGCCATCGTTTCGAACGATTCGCCCATAACCCTTGGGATCGGCAAACACGGCCGTCAGCACAGCCAATGGTGTGTCCTCGTCGAGGCAGGCAAGGAGTCGCGTCAAGGTGTCGCGTTGGATCAGCGGCACGTCACCGTAGAGCACCAGGACACGGGCCGCGTCGGGGATCGCCGGCATGGCCATCATCACGGCGTGTCCCGTACCCAGCTGCCGAGCCTGTTCGGCAAAGACCAGATCTGCTGCGCCAGCCAGTGATGCCAGCACCTGCGGGCCACCGTGGCCATAAACGACATGGATCTTTTCGGCGCCCAGCGAACGGGCACTGTCGATGACATGCTGCACCATGGCCTTGCCGGCAATCCGCGCCAACACCTTGGGCGTGTTCGAGCGCATGCGCTTGCCTTCACCGGCGGCCAGTACTACGACGTGCAGGGGCAGGGCGGACATAAACACCTGTTTGAAAAAATTCGATGGGCCATGATAAGCCCTGTTTCGAGCCGCCGCGAGGGCGATCTCGGCCCAGACCATGGCTTTTTGTCTATTCAGCTTTTGCCGGAGCTGCGATAACTTCGCCAGTTCATATTCGGGAGGGATTGTATGCGTGCGTTGCCGTTGTGGCTGGGGACCTTGCTGATGGGACAAGTGATGGCTGATGAACCTGCACCACCGGCGTCGCCGGACGACCCTTACCTCTGGCTCGAAGACGTCGGCGGTGACAAGGCACTCGACTGGGTGCGTGCACGCAACGATGCGACCGTGGCGAAACTGGGCAAAAGCAAAGCCTTCGACGAACTCAGTGCACGTTTGCTCGGTATCCTCGATTCCAAGGAACGGATTCCGGGCGTCACCAAGCTCGGTGATCACTATTACAATTTCTGGCGCGATGCCGCGCAGCCGCGCGGTGTCTGGCGCCGAACAAGTCTCGCTGAATACCGCAAGAAGTCGCCTGATTGGGAAGTGGTGCTCGACCTCGATGCGCTCGGCAAACAAGAGGGTGAGAACTGGGTATGGGCAGGCGCCGATTGTCTCAAACCGGCTTATGAACGTTGCCTGGTGTCCCTGTCACGCGGCGGAGCCGATGCCACCGTCGTCCGTGAATACGACCTCAAGTCGAAGGCGTTCCTGAAAGACGGCTACACACTCTCCGAAGCCAAGAATTTCGTCGGCTGGCAGGACATCGACCACATATTCGTCGGGACGAATTTCGGCGAAGGCTCGATGACCGATTCCGGATATGCGCGAATCGGCAAACTCTGGAAGCGGGGTACGCCGCTTGCCGAGGCCACAACGGTATTCGAAGGTCAGGCAGCGGATGTCGGCATTTATGTCGGCCGCGATTTTACGGTCGGATTCGAACGCGACATCATCTCGCGCGCCGATACGTTCTTCACGAATGAGGCCTACCTCCTGCAGGATGGCAAGCCGGTGAAGATCGACAAGCCGCACAGCGCCAACGCTCAGTTCTGGCGCGAATGGCTGCTGATCGAGTTGCGTGAGGACTGGACGGTCGGTGGAACGACCTGGCCCGCAGGCGCGTTGCTTGCCGCAAAGCTCGATTCGTTCCTCGCCGGCAAACGCGAACTGCAGATGCTGTACGAGCCGAATCAGCGCAAGTCCCTCGCTGGTTACTCAGGTACACGCAACCATCTGATCGTCAACGAACTCGATATGGTGCGGAACAAGCTCTATGTGCTGAGTGTCGTCGACGGCAAGTGGCAACGTAAGCCACTGGCCGGTACACCGGCGTTCGGCACGGTTGGCGTGAATCCGATCGACGCCGACGCGAGCGACGAGTTCTTCATGACTGTCACGGATTACCTGACGCCGACCAGCCTGTACCTTGGCAAGGTCGGTTCGGACAAGCCGGAACTGCTGAAGTCCCTGCCTTCGTTCTTTGACAGCAAGGGACTGGAAGTGGCACAGCATCAGGCGAAGAGTGAGGACGGCACGCTGGTGCCTTACTTCGTCGTCCACAAGAAGGACCTCAAGCTCGACGGCAGTCACCCGACCATGCTTTATGGCTACGGTGGCTTTGAAGTGTCGGAAGTGCCGTCCTATCGCGCCGGAGTGGGTGCCGCGTGGTTGGAGCGTGGTGGCGTTTATGCGGTGGCGAACATCCGCGGTGGCGGTGAATTCGGTCCTGCCTGGCACCAGGCAGCGCTGAAGGCGAATCGTCACAAGGCCTACGAAGACATGGCGGCCGTGGCGCGCGATCTGGCTGCGCGCAAGATCACCTCGGCGAAACATCTCGGGGTTCAGGGCGGCAGCAACGGTGGCCTGCTTACCGGCAACATGCTGTCGACGTATCCGGAACTGTTCGGTGCCATCGTCATCCAGGTGCCGCTGCTCGACATGCTGCGCTTCCACAAGTTGCTTGCCGGTGCGTCGTGGATGGGCGAGTACGGCAATCCGGACGATCCGGAAGAAGCGAAATTCCTGCGCCGGTATTCGCCGTATCACCAGATCAGCAAGGACAAGACCTACCCACCGGTGCTGTTGACCACTTCGACCCGGGACGACCGGGTTCACCCGGGTCATGCTCGCAAGCTGATGGCCAAGCTCATGGAGCAGGGGCATCAGGCTTATTACTACGAGAACATCGAGGGTGGTCACGGCGGTGCGGCCGACAACAAGCAGGGCGCCTTCATGCAGGCGCTGAGCTTCACGTTCCTGTGGGAGAAACTTTCCGACTAGCTGGCTCAACGCCGGGTCGGACCGCGGCGGGCTGCGACGGATGTCGTTGCTCGCCGCTTTGTTCTGCAAGGACGACATTTGCGCGTTGGCTTCCGGCCCGCTAACGTGTTGCGGTTTGATTGCAGGGTAAACCCATGTCGATTGTCCGTATTGTCTGGTGTGCCTCGATGGGCGCGGCGATGTTGCTGCTTTCGGCCTGTGCATCGAATCCGCGAAAGCCGTCGAGTGATACGGCTGTGCAGGGCACGCTCGCCGAGATTCTCGCCGCAGAAACCGAACTCAAATCCGAACTGGCGCGCTGGACGCGCGGTGAAGGTGGCGGATCGGTTCGGGTGCATGCAGCAAGCGAGCGATATCGAGCATTGTTGGCACGTTGCGCGATCGAAACGAACTGCGATCACCGCACCGCCATGGCATCTCAATCGGCCACCCTGGCAATGCTGCAGCAATCGCTGATGGGTGCCGACGACGAGAATCGCAATGAACCCGAGACAGTGGGTGATGCGCCATCCGCAGGTCCCGAAGGCGACTTGCCGGAGTTGACGCGAAGTGTGGCCATGCTCAAAGGCCAGCGCCTGGACGAGATCATCGAGGTCAACCAGGCGGTCAAGGCCGGCATGGAGGAGTGGCTTACGTGGATGCGACCGAACCTGCTCGATGCGTGGGAAAACTATCAGTACATGCGCCATCTGATGTGGCCGCAATACGAGCAGGCCGGCCTGCCGGAAGCACTGCTGTTCGGCATCATGGCAAAAGAATCCGGCGGCAAGGTCCATGCCGTGTCGCGTGCCGGTGCTGCCGGCCTGCTTCAGTTCATGCCGGCTACGGCACAGCGGTATGGCTTGGGACGTGCCGGCTTCGACGAACGCTTTGATGCCGAAAAAGTCACTGGCGCAAACGTGCGCTACATCAACGACCAGCTGAGGTTGTTGAACAACGATCTTGAGCTGACGCTCGGTGCCTACAACGGTGGTGAGGGTCGCATGGGGCGCTTGTCACCGGGGGGCTCCCGCCCATTCTGGGACCAGCGTGTCTATGGCAACCTGCCGCCGGAAACCCGCGACTATGTGCCAATGGTGCTGGCCGCTGCATGGTTGTTCATGCATCCCGAACAATATGGGCTGGAGTTCCCGCAATTTGATGCCACACCTTCGTCCATCAAACTGGTGCGTACGGCGTCGATCAATGAACTGGCGGTGTGTATGGGCCAATTCGGCAATCCCCGCGGTTGGTTCCGGACCGTTCGCAATCTGAATCCAAAGTGGGAAGCCGACACACGGCTTCCTGCTGGCGCCGAATTGGCCGTGCCGAAGACAGCCGAAAAGGCCTATCTCGCGCGTTGCCAAAGCGGTGTACTGGCACAGACCGCCACCGATTTGCACGAAGCCGTCAAACCGGCTTCGGGGTCCTATCGAGCTGCGAGTGTGGCCCCGACTTCGTCAGGTTCGGGTTCTGGCAAGACACACGTCGTCCGTCGTGGCGAGACCCTGCACTCGATTGCCCGGCATTACGGATGTGCAGTGAATACGGTAGCGCATGCCAATGGTGTGCGTGCACCGAAGTACCTGATTCGTGCGGGCCAGCGGTTGAGCGTGCCGAGTTGCGGGCGCGGCTGATTGGGGTCTTGAATCGCGGGGGTAACCCCACCCCCACCCAAAAAAATTGCGGGTTTTAAGCCCCGGGGGGGGCGGGGTGAGCCCCGCTTGGGGGCCCAACACCCCCCAAAAAC
>JBEIPT010000240.1:0-5977 GCA_040376895.1 Lysobacteraceae bacterium
CCAGTCGCTTCAATGCGTACTGCTGGTCGGCAATGCCCTTGCCGTATTTCTTGAGCACGGCATCCGAGGCATTGGCCAGTTCGACGACCGACTTCTCGTACACCTCTGCCGCTTTGCGAAGGGTTGGCGAGAGCTGCGAGATGATCTTGTCGGTGCCAAACCCGGTTCGTTGCGACAGGCGTCGTGAGGCGTACCCACTGAGCACACCGAAGCCCTTGATCGGATCCGAGAAGATGTCGCTGACTGCGTGTTTCAGACCACCCAGTTGGGTGCCGACGTCCTTCAGACCCGACAGCGCGACATAGAGCCGCAGGATCTCGTTCGTGCCTTCGAAGATCGACAGGATTCGCGAATCCCGGGTTTGGCGTTCGTACGGATATTCCTTCATGAATCCGTTGCCCGCGGCAATCTGCAGCGCCTCGTGGGCGGCACGCTGAATCGCATCGCTGGCGAAGACCTTGCTCATCGCGGCTTCGACCGAATAGTCGTCCATGCCGGAGTCGATGTAGTGCGCAACCATCCAGACAGCCGCTTCAGCTGCGAAACAATCGACGGTCATCTGCGCGATCTTTTCGCGCACGAGGCCAAAATCGGCGATGGGGCGGCCGAACTGCTTTCGGTCCTTGGCCTGTGCGGTACTCAAGGCAATCAACTGCTTCATGCCACCGACCGCGCCACCACCCAGACCGGTGCGGCCGTTGTTGAGGATGGACATGGCGACCTTGAAGCCCTTGCCCTCTTCGCCGAGCAGGTTCTCGGCCGGAATTCGCACATCACTGAACGCCACCGTCGTGGTCGACGAGGCGCGAATGCCCATCTTGTCCTCATGCGGACCATGCGACACGCCGGCCCATCCCGCCTCGACGATGAATGCGCTCATCTTGCCGTCTGCGCCTTCGGTCTTCGCGAATACCGTGAACAGACCGGCAATGCCGCCGTTCGTGATCCAGATCTTTTCGCCGCTCAGCGTCCAGCTGCCGTCGGCGTTCTTCACCGCCTTCGTGCGAATGGAGGCGGCATCAGAGCCCGAGCCCGATTCGGTGAGGCAAAACGCTGCAATCAGTTCACCGCTTGCCAGACGCGGCAGGTATTGCGCCTTCTGCGCATCGGTGCCGAACAGCAGGATGCCCTTCATGCCGATCGACGAATGAGCGCCGATCGTCAGGGAAGTGGAGCTGTCATGGCTCGAGGTCTGCGCCAGCACCCGGGCATATCCGCCATTCGAGAGGCCGAGGCCACCGTGTTCTTCGGGAATGATCAGGCCGAACAATCCCATGTCGCGGAGCGCCTGCACGTATTCATCAGGCTGGTGTGCATTCGTGTCGTACTCGCGGAAGGCCTTCTCGCGCGGTTTCAGGAAGTCGTCGATCGACTCGACCATCATGCCCAGCACTTCCCGATCCTTCGCGCGCAGCTCCGGATACGGGAACAGGTTCTCCTCGACAATCTCGCCGAAGAACAGGTTTTTCGCGACACTCAGTTCGGGGCGGTGGGTTCCTTGTCCGTGCTTCGGGTCGGCGGCCATGATGTGCTCCGTTATGGGGCTTCGAGTGTAGCCAATTGTCCGTCGCTGCAAGATGACATCCTGTCGTCCTGCAACAACGCTGGTCCGGGCGTTCGCTTTTGCGGGAATCGGCGTTCATACTGCCAACAACCATAGGGAGAACCAGCCATGAAGTGGATACTCAGTACGGGGTTCCTGATTGCGTCCTGCGCCGGCGCCGCCACGACGGGCCGAGTCATCGTCGACCAGACGGCCGATGCCGATCGCGGCCGCGCTGCTGTCCGGACCGAAATGGCCTTGACCCAGGCTTTTGCGTTTCCCCGCGGTTGGATCAGTGGCGAGACCCGCTATCAGGTGCTGGTGGTTCCGGAAGGGACCGATCTCTCCGGCCTCCGTGCCAGCCGTGATCCAGACGACTGGGCCAGCGATTTCGTGCGACGCAAGGACGCCCGCGCGCTGACTTTCATGATTGATGCCGATGGCGACGCGGTCGAAATGTACCTGTACGGTGAAGGGATACAGGGCCTGGGCGCGAGCGGCACGATGGGCGAGGTCCATGGCCCTCGGATCGAGGATGGTCGGTTACGCGGTCACTATCTCAAATTCGACGACCTGTTCGGGTCGACGATCGTCATCGATCTGCAGTTCGACGCTGAGATCTGGAAGGCGCCAGCTTCAAAGCCACTGCCCGCCGATGGCGGTGATGCCGGCAAGGCATACCTGGCTCTGGTCGCCGCAGTCCGAAAAGGGGACCAGAAGCAGATCATGGCGCACAGCCGGAAAGATGCCGGGCCGATGAGTGAAGAAGAGTTCAAGGACATGCTGCCGATGATGCAGGCGATGATGCCTCAGTCACCCAAGATCCAGGGCGGAAGCTTGTCTGGCAATACGGCAGTGTTGAGCATCGTCGATAGCGCCAAGAATGAACCGGGCAGTGCCGAAATGGAGTTGGTGGATGGGCGTTGGGTGATGGTCTCTTCGAGCTCCGGGTCGGACGACGCCACGCGCGCACCGCCGCCGCCTTTTGCAGGTACCCAGGCCGATTTGTGCCCGGAGGTCATCCGTGAAGGTGTGGTCTGCGGCGACGTTTCGTTCCAAGACGAAGCCTTTGCGATTCGTCATGTGATCGCCGCCCAGTCCGACGAATCAAGGCACATCGCGCTGCTTGCGCCCGGAAAGCTCGATCCCGCTCACACGGCAGCGCTCTGGGATACCGAGGCGCCGATCGAGCCCCTGTTCGTCGATGGACCCATGCGCGGTTTGTTGCTGATGTTCGACGGTTCAACCGGCAAGTTGAGCGGGGATTCCGGATACCACATCGATCCCGAGAAGGGATTCACCGAAGAGTTCATGCTTCGCGGCGAAGCGGTGCGAATCGGTGATCGGATGTACGGCAGCTACACGGTCACCAAAACCAATCAGGACACTGGCGACAACACGACGCTGAACATCCTGCGCTTCGAAGCGCCGGTGCTCGACAAACGCTGACCTGAAGCCTGCCCGAGCCGTCGATACGGTTCGGGCAGTCGTCACACTTCCGACGGCAGGGCTTCCAAGACTTCGCGTGCGGTCGTCACACCCCGTGCGACCAATTCGGCGCCGGCATAACGCAAAGGGCGCATGCCCTGTTTCATGCAGAAACGGTGAAACGCCGGCAGATCAAGATTGGCCTGGATCGCACTGCGCATCTCTTCGGTGATCGCCAGGATTTCGTATATGGCGACTCGCCCGAGGAATCCGGTGTTGCGACATTCGTTGCAACCTTTCGGTGCGGCCACCTGGTGCGGCTTCGGCAAACCGAGCGTGCGCACGAGGCTGGCCCAGGATGCGTCATCGATTTCGCCGACGGTCTTGCAGTGCGGGCACAGTTTACGTACCAGTCGTTGGGCAATGATGCCGTTCAGCGTGCTCTGAATCAGATAATGCGGGATCCCCAGATCAAGCAGTCGGGTCACCGCCGATGGCGAGTCGTTGGTATGCAGTGTCGACAGCACGAGATGCCCGGTCAGGGACGCCTGCACGGCCATTTCGGCAGTCGCCAGGTCACGGATTTCGCCGACCATGATGATGTCCGGATCCTGGCGCAACAACGTGCGCACGCCAGCGGCAAACGTCAGGTCGATGTTGGTCTGCACCTGCATCTGATTGAACTCGGGCGCGATCATTTCGATCGGGTCTTCGACCGTGCAGACATTCAACTCGGGCGTGGCGATCTGCTTCAGCGTCGAGTAGAGCGTGGTGGTCTTGCCTGAGCCGGTCGGACCAGTGACCAGAACGATGCCGTGCGGCCGTTCGATCATCGAGCGCCAAACCTGTTCATCGTGGCGCGAGAAACCCAGTTCCTTGAATCCCTTGACGACCACGTCCGGATCGAAAATGCGCATGACCACTTTCTCGCCGAACGCCGTGGGCATCGTCGACAAGCGCATTTCCACTTCGCGTCCACCCGGTGATCGCGTCTTCATGCGGCCATCCTGCGGTCGACGGCGCTCGGAAATGTCCATTCGCCCGAGAATCTTGATGCGCGCCGTCACCGCCACCATCACTGGTGTCGGCAACTCGAATACCTTGTGCAGCACGCCATCGATTCGAAACCGGATCGGCGAGATTTCCCGTCGAGGTTCCAGGTGGATGTCACTGGCGCGCTGTTCATAGGCATACTGCAAAAGCCAATCGACGATTCGGACGACATGGCTGTCTTCGGCCGCCAAATCGCCGGATTTGCCCAATTCGACCAATTGCTCCAGGCTGGGCAGCGTGCCACGGGCGTCCTTCTCTCCATCTTTCTGGTCTTTCGCCTTGCGAACGGCGCGAGTCACGCCATAGAACTCGATCAGGAAGCGATTGACGTCGAGCGGATTGGAAACCACCAAACGGAGCTCGCGATTCAGCATTCGCCTCAGGTCATCGACCCATCGGATGTCGAATGGTTCGCTGGTTGCGATGGTGACCGTTGTTTCGTCGATGCCAAGCGGCAGGATTCGATGACGGACGGCGTAGTTGGCCGAAACGATCTGACCGACTCGGGCGACATCGATCTTGGTCGGGTCGATCTTGAGGTAAGGATGTTTGGCTTTACCGGCCAGCCATTCAGTCAGGTACTCCAGGCTGAGCGTCTTTTCCGGTTCGGCAGCATTGTTCAGTTTGGCATTGGCGATCATTACCAGCGGATGGACGTCGTTCCGATGGTTGAGGCGGGCGACGCGGGTGCGTTTGGCATCGTCATCGGCAATCAGGCCATCATTGAGGAGGTTGGCGAGAACCTCATCCAGATCAAGCCGCTTGCCGTTCGTGAAACCCAACGACCCCCCTATCGGGCGTATTGCAAAGATTTTCGGCTTGGTCGGGCTGGTTTCCGTGGTCATGAGGTGGCCTGGGGCAATACCTGCATGCTACGCCGATCGAGCGAGCGCAACCAGACTGCTGGCGCACGGTTTTGAAGCGCTTGGGGGATTCGGGCGTCTGGTTCGTCGTCATGGGCAAGCGGCGCAAAAACCGCCCGACCCGGACAGGGATGTCCAGGTCAGTTGTGAATCGGAGCGCAAGACCAGCCCGATCCCGGTATGTGACTGCAGGCACCGGGATCGGGCCCTACAATAACTAGTGACACCATGAACATGACCTATCAACGTACATCGCTCGTTCTGGCCATCCTGGCCCTATTGCCGGTTGCACAAGCTTGTGACCTGCAGCGTACTGTCCCGGCGCCAGCCGGGCAGGCACGCCTGTTGGAAGTCGCTGCACGGATTGCCGATCAAAGTAACTGCCGGATCACCCTGGCGCCGGAACTCGCCCGCCGGGTGAATACAGTGAAAGTGGCCGACAACGCGCCTGCAGCCGACATGCTGGATGCACTCAGTGTCGACTACGATCTGGATTGGCGCGAAGAGGCCGACGGCAGCATCATGCTGCTGGCCTATCACGACACCTCTGCGGCTGACCTTCAGGCCGAAGACCTCGAAATCGAAGCAGATGCCGATCGACGGCCGGTACCCGAACGTTCGCGTCCGGCGCTGGGCACGGATCTGCCGAGTGAGCGCGGGCCAGTCGTGCCGCGTACCGAACTCGGCACGGAGCGTATCGAGGACGAAGCCCTTCGCGACTACACCACGGCCGTCATGCGTGCACCCGGTGTCTACAGCATGGCCGCGACCGATTCGATCCGCGGGATTTCAGCTCCCCGGTTGCCAGTGGGTTACCGCGCCAGTCTGGTCAGTATCGACGGTATTCCCTTGCCGGCTGAAGTGAACTTCTTCGGCCAGTTCGACATGAACCTGACCGAGTCGATGTCGATCGTCCGGGCCGGTACAGGCATGGGATTGGCATTCGGCGCGGGCGCAGGGCACATCGCCGTGCGCACGGCCGAACCCGAATCCGAAGCAACGCTCAACACCCGCTTGCTTGCTTCGTCCGACTTTGCGCCGCGGGCAAGCGCCAGCTGGCGCTGGGACTATGGCATTCCGGGGCTGCGCA
>JBEIPT010000610.1:0-1663 GCA_040376895.1 Lysobacteraceae bacterium
TCTTCGTTCGGGCATTGACGACTTTTCCTCGCGGCTGAAGCCGCTCCCACAGGTGGGGGCATGAGGCGAGCGACACGTTCCGAGCTCTGTGGGAGCGGCTTCAGCCGCGATGCGTCGATGGATCGGGATGCGCTCGCGTGACGTCGTGATGGAGAGGAGCGAAGCGACGCGGCAATCTTCTGTTCGCCTTGAGCGTGGTCGCAAGTACGAGATTGCCGCGCCCTTCGGGCTCGCAATGACGGAGCTTTTTTGGGTGTGGCGCGAGATGATGATTCGTGGTTTCCGTGCATGGGAACCGAGGGCGTCACGCACTGGTCTCGCGACTGTTCCGCCGGTTCCTGCACAACCAATCATCAATAAACCACCGGTCGATGCGTGAACATGGTCATCAACGCCAAGCCATTGGTGGTCACCGAAATCATCACCCCTTCGCCGTCTCGATCGTCGTCGCCGACCCAGGTTCCGTTCATGAAGTCGGGGGTCGTTGCATTGCCGAAACCTTGCTGCAAACAGGTCTCCGCTGAGCGGCCCGCGATCAGCAGGTCGAGCGCGTAGCCGCCGGTGCCGAAGCGCGCGCTATTGTCGCCGGTGGAGTCCCAGGTGAAGTTGGCCGTGGTGCAGCTGGTGAACTCGACGCGCATCTTGCCCCAGCGTTTCAGCGTGACGTCGTCGGCGTCGAAGGCAGCGCCGAACAGAGTGCCGGTTGCCGAGGTCATGTCGAGTTCCAGCACCCGGCCGCTGACCTGGCCGGTTCCGACGAGCCAGTATTGTGAGCCGACCTGGGACACATCGACTTTCGCACTGATGGATTCGACGTTCGTCGCGCCATTGAGTCCGCCATTGCTCTCTGGTTGAAACACCACACCCAGCGATGCGCCACTGGTGGCATTGAAGATGCGGACCGAGTTGCCGCTGGTGACCAGCAGTCGGCCGTCTTCGGTGAGTT
The DNA here is from genome assembly GCA_040376895.1 of Lysobacteraceae bacterium. Classification (GTDB taxonomy): domain Bacteria; phylum Pseudomonadota; class Gammaproteobacteria; order Xanthomonadales; family Ahniellaceae; genus Ahniella. The sequence goes on from JBEIPT010000610.1 coordinate 947, forward strand.
TCATGCCGGCCGGTCCGGTCACGGCGGCGAACACGCTCTGATAAGCACCACTGGCATTGAAGCGGAGGATCTGGTTGTTGCCTTCACCGCCGACCAGCACGTTGCCGTTGCCTTCGAAGATCAGTCCGCGTGGACGTCGCAAGCCACCCGCATTCGCTGCGATGAAGGTGCTGATCGCGCCGCTCGCCGGGTCGAATCGCAGGACGGAGTTCGTGTAGTAACTCGGAATGTAAAGCAGGCCATCCGGGCCGATCTGCATGCCCACTTCAGGGCCGTCGAGTCCGCCGGCACGAGCTGCGACGGGCGTGGATTTCAGCGCACCGGTGCGACCGTCATAGAGACGCACACTGTCGCCATCGAATCCGGCGACATACATATCGCCGGCAGCGTTGAACGCGATCGAGATCGGCCGGAACGAGGTGCCAGCCTCCACAAACGTGTCGACAAAGGCCAGGCTGTTGCGGTCGTAACGGAGGATCCGGCCGTTGTTCTCGGATACCACATAAATCAGGCCGTCGGGCCGGGCAGTGATGGTCTGTGGACCACTGATTCGGTTCGCGTTGTCCAGCGGCCCGACGAGCGAGCCGGTGCAGGCATCGAAGACCAGCACGTTATTGTTGAAATAGCCGCTCACCAGAGCGCGGGTGGGCGTACATTGGGCCAGGCTTCGGCCGGGGAGACAGCACAATAGGCAAAGTGTGATCAGGATTCGGGTCA